>JAFADM010000025.1 GCA_023424865.1 Bacillota bacterium
CCGGTTTTCTCCTTAAAGAACCTGCTGATGTAATTCGGAGATATTTGGAAACGCTCGGCAAGAGCAGCCAGGCTCAAATCGCTTCTTCTGTAATTATGGTCAATATATTCAACCATTTGCGTAATTGGGTCGGCTTCCGCTTCTTTAGTCCGCCCCTTAATAATCTGCCTGAAAAGCCCCTTCATCTTAAGGGTGAATTGTTCCGCCGAGCCCCAGTCCGATTCCAGAAGCCTGAGCACCTGGCTTTCCATGCCTTCATAGGTAAAATGATGAAAAATGCGGTAAAGCAAATCGTAATAATGAAATTTCAAGGCATGAGGAGAGAGGTTTTTCCCATGGAGCTTCTTCAGGATTGCTTCAAATAAGGCCATACTGGAATTAAAATCACCCTTCTCCAGATTCCTTATAAGACATTCCAAATCCTCACCCTCCAGATGATACCCCCGGGCACTGTGACGGAAGAGGTTTTCAAAAAACAGCACATTGTCCTCCGGTACCTCCGGGCCCCACTTGTCCGAAGACAACAATCTCTGTTCGGCGCAAACCATTGCCTCCGTGTATGCCCTGCTGATAGACGCGGGGTCATGGTTAACCCGGCTAAAGCAGAAGAAAAGGCCCAGGGAGGGATGCCCCGCGAACCGGCTGCACGCCTCCCTCACCGCATTTCTTCTCAGTGCTTTGGCCGGATCCGCATCCTTTAGATTGACAACAAAAACAGCCGCCTCCATTTCCATAATCCGGGTTATATAATAGGCTCCGAAAAGCTTTGCCAGGCCCTCCGCGATGAGAAGCATGTCGGCTTTCTCGCCGTCGTTTCGCTCCGCCATGACAATCATGACCGTGTAGGTGTCCTGAATTTGGATCTCACCCATCCGTATAAGCTCCGAAACCCGCTCTTCATCCCTGAGAGTACCGGAAAGCAGGAGCTCGAAGGATTGCTGGCGGAGAATAAAACCGATTTCATCAACCTTTTGGGACAGCTTTCGGTTCTCCAGCCCTTCATAGTCCATCACCTTTAAAATGGCATCAAATTCATTGCCCGCGTCAATGAGAATATTCCTTCCGGTATGCTCAATGGCACGCTTGTTAAGAAGCTTAATGGGCTTATAATGCCTTCTGCTGAAATAGAAGGAAAGCAGCAGGGCCAGAATGAAGGTAGCAGAAATAACGAGGTAGCTTCTCTGCTGCAGCTCTTTAACAGGCCTCAATACTTCATCGGTAAATATCGCCATGTCAAAGGTAAAGCCCACTCCCTCCGTCCTGTAGGGGTAGTACATATACATTTCCTTCACGGCGTCTGAAAAAGGAGACGCCTCCGCTTCCGAAACCACCTCCATAAAAAACTCACCTGACGGAAGGGTCATCCGAACCCCGCTTTGCAATTCTCCCAGGAGCTTTTCAAGTGTTTTCCCAACGGTCGACGACGAAACCACAAAACCCACCGTCGCGACGGTGGCACTGTCCTCCATAAGAGGAAAGGTGCAAAGCATATGGGCCGGCTGACTGCCGGTAATGTTGCTCTGATAAAGGGAATAGATCCCCCTGCCCGGGGGATCTTTTAAAATGGAGCTAATCCTGGTTCGGCTTTCCTCGTTGAGAGACAGCACGGCGCCAAGGTATACCTCTTCGGTGGACTTGCCTCTGGCACTGTAAACATACCCGTCCTTGTAGGACAGGAAGACATCATATATAAAGCTGTTGGAGGCCCGAAGCTTTTTGAGCTCCTTGATGCCGTTATAAGCCATGTAATCGCTGTTTGAAAGCCTGAACCGGGTGAGGTATTCATTGGTATGTATCAGATCCACCGTGGTTTTAAGGGATTCCATCTGGCTCTCAAATACGATGCCTATTTGCTCAAAGCGGCTCATAACCGAATTCTCCACCTGGCTTCGGGTGAAGGAAAAAACACCTGCAAAGATAAAGGCCAGAGCCCCGAAAATAGCTGCAAGCAGTATGAGGTAGGACAGAAAGTATTTTACCAGAAGCCTGCCCTTGAACACCGGCATACCTCCCCTTCAATACGCTGTTCTTATTAATCCCGGAAGCACGGCCTTATTTTCTGGCTTCCTGATAATTAATGTAAGCCTGCTGATTTATTTCAACAACAGTACCAATGCCCATCTTCTCAATGGTTTGAACATAAGTGTCCCATGTCTTGTCAATATCGTCCTCACCAATAATAAAGCGGGCTCTGGCTTCTTTAATATAGGTACTTACATCATTTTCCACCGGAGCAATTTTCGCAAGCTGCTCATCGGTAAAGCTTAAAACAGGGTACTGAACGGTAAAATAAGGATAACTGAATTGAGCGGTCATCTCATTGAGCCACAGGGCATTCTTGGAGCCCTGCCCCAATTGATAATCAACCCTGTACCAGGAAGGAAACGAATTTATGGCCGTTACCTCTTCCCTGAGCTTAAGGGTGGCATCCTCGCTTCCGGGCTGCTTGTTTTCCCATGTGCCGGCGACCTTGTCCACCCAGCGCCAGCCTACATTCTCCTCACCGTTGCGGTTAACAATGGAGCCTTCCTCCGAGAAGCAATAGTCCAAAAGGCGAAAGGTAGCCTCCGGGTACTTGTTGACAGAGGTAATGGCGCTGACGCCGACATGTACTCCGGGTGTGGACGTCACCATTTTCGTACTGTTAAGGGAGGATGTGAGGGCATCAAACTGGGTGTAGTTAAAGCCTATTTCCGTACCGCAGGTGACATAGGAGGCCGAGGAGTTGAACACACCCAGCGTGTCGGCCTCCCCCTTGGCGTTGAGCTGTTCCTGGGTCTGAATTAAAAAGTCGTTATCCAGAAGCTTTTCCTTGTAAAGCCTGTTCATGTATTTCAGGTATTCCTTGTATTCCTCGGTGGTGTTCATGCAAACAACCGTTCCGTCATTCCTGGCAATAATCTGGTAGTCGCTTGCTGAGCTGTTCAGGCCCAGAGCGTTAAGAATAAGGCCGTCCACTGCATAGCCGTTTTGGCCGGACAGGGGAATTTCATCGTCCTTATCGCCGTTTCCGTTGGCATCCTGCTCTTTAAAAGCCTTTAAAACCTCGTAAAATTCATCCAGAGTCTGGGGAACGTCGAGCCCCACATTGTCCAGCCACACGGTATTAATCCAGTAGCGCCTGTGCATGTCTCTGGGGATCTGGTTAATAAGGGGCAGCCCGTAGATATTGCCGTCACTGGACGTGCTCAGGGCCTTTGCGTCGGGAATCTCGGAAAAAGCGTTCTTAATTTCAGCTCCATAGCTTTCAATAAGGCTGTTGAGGGCCACAAGCTGTCCCTGTCCGCCGTAATCGGCCAATTCCTTGGCCGTAAAGCCCGCGCTGATAAAAAGATCGGGAAGATCGTCCGAGGCAAACAACAGCGGCTTCTTTTCTCCCCAGGCATCGGCGGAATATTCCTCAAAGGCAAAGGCGATTCCTGTCTTTTCAGTAAAATGCTCGAACAAATTAAGTCCCTTCCATGTGGGTGTCAAAGCATTTAAGGGGCCTGCCACCGTAATGGTAACCGGTGTGTTTACAATGGGATAGCCCTCCGGATTGAAGTTCTCCACAACAGGAGTGCCGCTTTCCTGTGTTACAGGCGTGGCACTGCTGCCGGGTGTACCGGCGGCGCCTCCGCTCCCCCCAGCCTGACTTCCGCAAGCTGTGAGGCTGAGCATCAGGAGTCCGGCAAGAACCAATGAAACCCCTTTGTTCGCCTTTTTCTTCATCACTGTCATTCCTCCCCGGGTATTTCTTTGGACAAGCTTCCTGGAATAATTTTTAATCATGATAACCCTCCTTAAAGTATACATGAATTGGATACGGCCTGTATTCACGATTTCACGGCGCCAAGCATCACCCCCTGAACAAAATAACGCTGGAAGAAAATGTATAAAGCAAGCATAGGTACGGTTGAAACAATAATAGAGGTGTATTTTATAAGCTCCGAAATCCTTGCTTTTGCGGCCAGTGATTCCACTAGGTCGGCGTCCGTCATGGCCATTTCGGCGGCAACCTTGCTTTGGATGAGTATTTCTCTCAATATGAGCTGCAAGGGATAGAGGGATCTGTCCTTTAAATAGATCATGGCTCCAAAATAGGAGTTCCAGTGTCCCACCCCGAAAAACATGGCCAGTACCGCTATGATGGGTGTTGAAAGGGGCAGCACAATCCTCGTAAACAGCTTCCAGTTGCTGCATCCGTCCAGCCGTCCCGCCTCCTGAAGCTCATAGGGAATGGTTGTGGCAAAAAAGGATCGGGCAATAAAGAGATTATAGGCTGCCGTAGCGCCTCCGATAAGGAGAATGGTTCGCGTATCCAGAAGATTGAGCTGCTTTATGATAAGATAAGCAGGCACCAGCCCTCCGCTGAAAAACATGGTTATCATAAACAGAATGCTTAAAAAGGTTCTCCCGACAAAATCCTTCCGCGACAGGGCATAAGCGCAGGGCAGGGTTACCGCAAGATTGATAATCGTCCCCGCAAAGGTGTAGAAAACGGTATTGGAATACCCCATCCAGATCTCACCGTATTTAAAGAGCCTGGCATACCCCTCCAGGGTAAAGCCCTTGGGCAAAAGCCACATTTCACCGGAGGCCACTTTGGACGGTTCGCTGAAGGATGCCCCGACGATATAAAGAAGCGGATAGAGAATAATGGCCAGGACGGCAAACATAAGGGTGTAGTTGACAATATCAAACAGGAGCTCTTCTTTTCCTGCATAAAGGGGATTTTTACGTTTCAATGCCTGAGTCTTCACTTTTTTGTCTCCTTTCCGGCTTGGGGCAGCATGGAAGCAAGGCTGCCGGGTTTGGCCCTACCACAGGCTTGCTTCGCTGTATCTCTTTGCCGCATAATTCACAAGCACCAGCATAATGCAGTTGATAACCGAATTAAACAGGCCTACGGCGGAAGAAAAGCTGAAATCGGCCTGAAGAAGTCCGGCCTTGTAAACATAAGTGGAAATGACCTCCGATGCGCTTACATTGGCGTCATTCTGGAGCAGATACACCTTCTCGTAGCCTACGGAAAGCATGGAGCCGCAGCGCATGATAAGAAGGGTTATAATGGTAGGCACCAGTACCGGAAAGTTTATGTGAATAATTCGCTGAAGCTTGTTGGCGCCATCGATGCGGGCCGCTTCAAGCAAGGAAGGGTCCACTCCCGACAGGGCCGCAAAATAGATGATGGAGGCCCATCCCGTCTCCTGCCATATTCCCGACAAAACATGTATCCATTTATACATGTCGGGGGTTTGAAGAAAATTGATGGCTTCCAGGCCGAAGAGTGTCCGGATATGGTTTAAAATTCCTGAACTGGGATTTAGAAAAAGAGTCAGCATACCGCACATAACCACCACAGAAATAAAATGGGGTGCGAACGAAACGGTCTGTACCAGCTTCTTATACCTGTCATGCCTTACTTCATTTAAAAGCAGCGCAAGAAGAATAGGAAGAGGAAAGCCCAGTACCAGGCTCATTCCGGTAAGTGTAAGGGTGTTTTTCATAACCGTTTCAAAATAGTAGGAGTTGAAAAAGCGGATAAAATGATCAAGGCCGGCCCAGGGGCTTCCCCAGAAGCCAAGGGTTGCCTTATAATTTCTGAACGCAATCTGCACGCCATACATGGGCGCGTAATGAAAGACAAGAAAGTAAAGGACTGCCGGAAGGACAAATAAATAAAGCTGCCAGTTGGACAGGATTCCTTTTAAATGAGTCCTTCTTGCCCTCGCCCTTTCTGACGGAAGGGCTTTGGGGGCCGTGCCTCTTAAGCCCGCAACGGTGTTGTTTGATTGAAGCATTGTCTAATATCACCTCTTTTCAGTGCTATTAGACCACCCCTTTTATGCAAAGTAAACAGGCGAAATATGTCCTTCAGGAAGACGGACAGATTCATTTCGCCTGTAATCAGAGGCTTATAGCCACCTTATCCGGGTAAGAATTCATGGGATTTGTACAAAATTGCCTGGAGAAAAACGCTGTTTTATAGATATGCTTTTTAGGTAGCTTACTAATCAACTTTTTAGTCGTCTTTTTAATCCGTTTTTTTGTCAGTTCTTCCTCAAGTCTTCCTCAGCGTCTTATTGCCAGCCGGTAGCCCAGGTTCATCAAAAGATTATAGATAAGATGAGTTTTGGATACCCTCATCCGCTTTATAAAGGAAGACAGGGAATAAAAGCGCTTTCTAAAGGACAGATAACCTTCGTAAAGCTCCTCCGGCGTCATAAGCCGTGGCGCGAAAACCACGCGGGTCTTGCTGTTGTACCAGGCCCAATTATCTGTAATTAAGCGCCCCTCTTCCTTTAATTGATAATATAGGGGTGTTTTAGGAAAAGGGGTTAAAAGGCTCACCGTTACCCCGTCAAGCCCCAGCTCCTCACAGGCCTTGAGGGTAGTATCAAATACCTCCGGCGAATCAAAGTCAAACCCAAAGACCACACCTGCCTGGATCATGATTTTATTGGCATGGATCTTCCCTATTATTTCACTATAATCAGCAACACGATTAATAGGCTTGCCTGCGTGATCCAGGGAGGAATCGGAAAAGGACTCCAAGCCAACGAACAGATACAGGCAGCCCGCTTCCCGAGCCAGCTTCAAAAGCTCCTCATCCCGGCAGTCCGCAAGGGTAACCTGAGCGGCCCATTTCTTGCCCAAAGTCTTCATGCTGCCCATAAGTGCTTTGGCATAGGGCTTATTGGCAAAGAAATTGTCGTCCCAGAAAACAAAATGCTTTGAGTTAAGCCTTTTAATTTCTTCCAGCACCTCCTTTTGAGGCCGGGTACGAAAGCAATCATAGTAGATCTGCTTTAAATTGCAGTAATTACAGTGATAGGGACATCCTCTGGTGGCAAAAACAGCCCCCTTCATGAGAGATGTTCTGTTTTTAAGCAAATCCCACCGGGGGAAAGGCAGATTTTCAAGAGATGGCGGGGCTTCGGGTTTATAGACAGGGCTTGCCTTGCCATTATAAAAATCCTTTAAAAACTGTGGCCAGGTTTCTTCGCTTTCCCCAACAAGAAGGAAATCCGCGTGCTCCTGCGCTTCATCCGGAAGCAGGGTCACATGGGGACCTCCCAAAACTACTTTTGCTCCCCCATCCCGGAATCGCTTGCTCAAGGCATAGCAGTGGGGCGCATTGGAGGTGGCCACGGTCATGGCTGCCAAATCAAAGGATATATCAAAGGGTATTTTCTGATTGTATTCGTCAACAAGGGTAATGTCATAGAGCTTTTCATCAATAAACCCTGCCAGATAGGGCATGGTTATTTGGACGAAATTATTGAACTGCTTTTTGCGGAACCGGTTGAGCTCCTCGTTTTCCGGTTGAATCAACAGGATTTTTTTCATGCCCTGCCTCCTTCTAAAACGCTACTTTCAGGGTGAATTCTGCTCCTTGTCGGATCGTTCATAAACACCATTTGGCGGGGTATCGGTGTAAAGCATGGATATATTGTCCACATAGATCCAATCCTCCCAGTCGTAGCCTTTTATTTGATAGATTTCTGCATTACGGATGGCGCCGATTTTTTCACAATACGACAGAAGCCCTTCGTAATAATCGGTAAAGCCGCTGAAATCCAGGCTCATGCTGTCAGAGAGGGTGTATTCTCTTCCCTCATAGGTAAGTGTTCCCTCCGAATAGGTTCCACTTCCTTCCGAATTTGAGTATGGGAAAATACAGCTCGACAAAAGTGCGCTTGTCAAAGCCAACAGAATCAATACTCTTTTCATTTTTCTCACCTTTAATGAATTAATAAATTATTCGATAAATTAATCGATATCCTTTTCATACTCAAGAATGTCTCCAGGCTGGCATTCCAGCACCTGGCATATTTTTTCAAGAGTATCAAACCGAATGGCTTTAGCCTTTCCGTTTTTTAAGATGGATATATTGGCCATGGTTATACCCACCCGCTCCGCTAACTCGGTAACACTCATTTTTCTTTTCGCCATCATAACATCCAGGGTAACCTTAACTGCCAAAATATCACCTCAAATCGTTAAATCATTTTCTTCCTTCAAGGAACACCCTTTTTCCACCCAATGGGACAACACTGCGGAAACAAGGGCAATGGAAAGGCCGAAGACTGAAATGAGCAAAGCGCATGCCAAAAGCGCGGGATGTATCATATTTAAAAAGAAGAAGACAATACTCACCAGAAACATAAGGAGAGTATCAAAAAAGGCCAGTCCGCTGATGGTATGCAACGCTTTGGCATTGGCGTGGCTAAAGGAGTTGTCCCTTGCTATTTCGCCGCAAATTTTCCATAGCTGATAAAGAGCCAGGTAGCATGGAATAACCACTGCTCCAGCCCAAAGAACATAGGGCCAGTACACATAGGAAAATTCAGGATAATTATGAACAAAGCTTTTCCCTATATAGGGTACGAGGTAAAAAATAAATACAACACCAAGAACACTTGCAAAGATGGTAATGGATCTAAGCCAATTGGCGAGTTGATTTTGCTTCATGACAGACACCTTCCAAAACTTGATAGCTCCAGTATAAGGCATTGATTGTTGAATTTCAATATATTTTTATCGTTTTTCAATAAACTTGTGTTCGGAACCGAGCTTAACACATGTTATTATTTATTGTAATTTGTTATTATATATTTAATATTTTACATATTTTAATACAACAGCTTTAATTTTGGCAGCTTATGATTCAACATGGTATGGGGCTAGCTTATTGAAGATTTAATATCTTTTAACCATCGAATAACTACTGCAGCCTTGTATAAGCTAATTAAGTATACTATAGTGTAGAAAATAAGCTTTGTTAAAGCTCATTATTAGCTATTGTCTCAGAGCATTTTATAAGAAATAGGTTAGGATGGTTACCTCTATGAAAAGACCTTTACTGATAAAAAGAATGGCTGCCCTTTTAATGCTTTCAGGCATTATTGCTTTTATAGCCTACCTCCTCTATGCTTCCATCGGCAACTATCTTTGGGAGGAATACGACCCCATAACCACGGATATCAGTTCCTTAAGCGCTGAAGGCGCACCTAACCAGGAGATTCTAAGGCCCTTTATATCGGTATATGGAATTGCACTTCTTGTTTTTGTTGTAACCTATACCTTCTGGAATTTTCATACCAAAAGGAACCGCATTATTAAAACAGGCTCCATCCTTCTTTTGATAATGGCCATAGTCACAAAGTACGGGTACAGTTTGTTTCCCCTTGAAGGAGACAAAACTCAAATGACCTTTCAGAATATCATGCATCTTGTTGTAACCGTCCTGGTTGTTTTTCTGTCCATAGGAGGGCTTTTCTGCCTCTCAGCCGGTTATCGAAGAGTTGATAAAAGCCGTACTTTTGGCAAATTCATGCTGGCTGCGGCTATTGTTTTTACCCTTCTTGGCTTTACAAACCCTGTTGGAATAGTCGGAAACTTAAATATTCTGGGCGTAACGGAACGCCTGACTATTTATACCCTTCACTTTATCATTGCTTTGGTTGGGCTTTATGAGTCTGTAGGCATATATAAGGAGCTAAAAGGGGCTTAAGCAGAGCTTCGCTCAGACCTTTTCAAGAGTAGCGCAAAAGAGCTTATGCGGCTTCATTTAATTATAAAAGCTTGCATGTATTATATTTCTTCATTAGAAAAATACTTAGATACGTAAGCTTGTAGAGGCTTTACAATAATCAAGAGAAATATAGGCACCGTTTTAAAGATAGGAAGCAAGCTTCACTATCTTTATAGGGCTGTATGCAAGCGAGGATTTATGAAGAAAAACAGAGACCTTGAAGATAAGTATGAACCAGACTTTTCAGAAACGGATTTAAAACTGTCTGAAACTGAACATACCCTTGTGTTTAATGGACTGGAACTAAAGTTACTCCATTATTTACTGCAACGCGAAATAAAGGAATTAAGTGATTTAAAAAATCTGATAAAAAAAGATAAGAACGCTATGAATGAGATTTTGAAATGGCATGATCTTTTTTGTGCCATGGCAGAAAAAATAACGAAGAAACTGAACAACTAAAGGCTTACATTAAATCCTCTCGGCTTATATTTATTCTTTCTAGATACAGAAGTAATTAATTGGGGTTGCTTTGAAAATATAAGATATTTACCGATTAGCGTGTTCAGTTTTCCATTTCCCCTTGCCACTTTTACCCATAAGACATATAATAAAGCTTAGGGGAAAACTGAATAAAGTCGCCGTGTCCCGGAAGTGCTCGAACACT
>JAFADM010000046.1 GCA_023424865.1 Bacillota bacterium
ACGGCGACCAGTTCCAGACCTCCGATCCCGATTCTGTAAACGCCCTCTTTATTCATAACGTGTACAAGGATAAAATGGAGTATATGGTGCTCCAGCCTGTTGAGCCCCCGTACACCGGTGAAGAGACGGAAAGAATCAATAAAATCAGACAGAACATTGAGGACTATTCCACAACGGAAGTTAATAAGTTTGTTACCGGACAGAGAAACCTTAGCGAATTTGATGCTTTTGTTTCCGAATTAAAGTCCAAGGGCGCCGACGAGCTGGTGCAGATCGCCAACGACGCTCAGGCAAGATACGAGCAATCTAAAAAATAAGAACGGGAACTAAAGGTTGGGGGAGAAGATGTATCCGAGCTTATGCGCGGAAACATTTCTCCCTCGCCGTCCCTTTTTAAGGAGGAGTAAGGATGGGTTTGCTTCCAAAGCCCCAGAAACTTAAAAAGCATGAGGGACAGTTTATTCTTTCCTACGATACCCGAATACTGATTGATAACAAGTGGGGGCCTGAGTTACTGGAGCATGCCGCCCTCATTAAAAAAGAGGCGGACCGGTCGCTGGGGATCCCACTTGCACTGTCCAGAGGGAATTGCCCCGAAGAGGAGAATACAATTCTTCTGACCCGTTATTCAAAGCCCATTCCCCAGTTTTATACCCTCACCGTTTCACAAAAGGGAATAAGAATTGAGGGTGGAGACCGAGACGGCCTTTTGTACGGCATTCAGACCTTAAGGCAGCTTATGGCGCTCTATGGGGCAGTCTTGCCCTGTATGGAAATTGAGGATTATCCTGCCATACCCAACAGAGGCTTTTACCATGACATTACCAGGGGACGGATTCCAACCCTTCAAACCTTAAAGGCTTTGGCCGACAGGCTCAGCTATTATAAAATCAATCAGCTCCAGCTCTATGTGGAAAACAGCTACCTCTTTAAGGGGTTCAGCGAGGTGGTCCGGGACGACACCCCTCTTACGGCGGAGGAAATTCTGGAGCTTGACCAATACTGCGGTCGCCTTTCCATTGAGCTTGTTCCTTCTCTTTCCAGCTTCGGACATCTCTACAAGGTATTAAGAACCCGGAGCTTTTCCCATCTCTGTGAGCTGGAGGATCCTCTTTCGGCCCCTCATTCCATGTTTGACCGCATGCAGCATCATACCCTGGACGTTTCAAATCCGGACAGCTTCCAACTGGTTAAGAATATGATCCGGGAGTTTATTCCCCTTTTCAGCTCTAAGCAATTTAATATCTGCGCCGACGAGACCTTTGATCTGGGCAAGGGAAAAAGCAAGCCCCTGGCTGATAAAAACGGAGTGGACGCTCTTTATCTGGACTTCCTCAAAAAGCTTTTGGAGCTTATCCGGGAGGAAGGCCTTAAGCCCATGTTCTGGGGAGACATTATTTTAAACCGTCCGGAAGCCTTAAAAGAGCTTCCCTTAGAATCGGTCTGCCTCAACTGGGGCTATTCGCCCACCGAAAGGGAGGATAACGCAAAAACCGTTCATGATACCGGAGCCACCCAGTACCTGTGCCCCGGCGTTTGGGGCTGGAAGAGCCTCATGAACCGCCTGGATCACGCCTACGGCAATATTTCCGCCATGTGCGCCTATGGAGCCAAATACCGGTGTGAAGGCATTCTCAATACCAATTGGGGGGATTACGGGAATGTTAATCTTTTAACAACGGCTGTCCCCGGAATCATTTATGGCGCGGCCATGTCCTGGAACAGCGATCTTCCCGCCTTTGACGATTTGAACCAAAGCCTTTCCCGTCTGGAATACGGCGACAGGTCCGGCACACTGGCAGACCTTTTCAACCGCATAGGACAGCAGCAGGTGTTTACCTGGGAGCTGGCGGTAAGGTATGTGGAGTCAAGGGATCTTAAAAGGGAAGACCGGGAGGTGGAAGCCTTTTTCAGCTCGCTAAACCCCGAAGACCTTTTAAAGGCCAATGAAAAGCTCCTTCGTCAAAAGGAGGAGCTGGCAGGAAAAATACTTGATGTAAAAGCCTCCTGGCGAAAGGATCTTCACGGCTATTTCGTCATGATGAAGGCCATGGCGCTTTTTAACACCATTGCCCGCGTTATTTACGAGACTCGCTATAAGAAAGACATTAAGGCTGACCGTGAGGAGGGCTTTGCCCTGGCGGAGGCTTTGGAGCTTTGGGCTCAGGATTATAAAAGGCTCTGGTACACCGACAGCAAGCCGGGAGAGCTTTACCGCATTGAGGAAATTCTTTTCCGTTACGCGGATCTTTTAAGGGAAGGCACCCTGTGACAGGGGTCTGAAAGGAGGCCCTTTTTTCATGGAATTATCAAGGCTTCCCCATTATGTGGGGGATATTCATCCCAATTGCGATTACCATCACGGACAGATTACCCCGGCAAGAGGCGTCAAATGCTATCAGGTTACCCGGGCCAACAGGGGAAGGCCAGAAGAAGACGACGGCACAGGCCACACCTACAAGCATGCGGCGGATCTGGCCTTTTTCAACAACCGCTTTTACGTTCAGTACCTGACCAATCCGGAGGACGAGCATGACGGGGCTGGAATATCCGTTCTGGCGGACTCTGAGGACGGCGTCAACTGGAACCGTTTTCGTGTTTCCTTTCCCGAATACCGCATCAATAAGTGCGTTAATACGGATTATAAGGGGCTTGTCCACACCTTTTCAGGGGACACCTACGCCTTTATGCACCAGAGAATGTGCTTTTACAAGGCCCCCAACGGGCGTCTTCTGCTTTTAGGCTTTTACGGCTGGTCCCCCAAGCCCTGGATGACCAACTGGGACAATTACGGCATTGGCCGTGTGGTCAGGGAAATTAAAAAGGACAACAGCCTGGGCCCCATTTACTTTATCCGGGTGAACCGGCAGGCAGGCTGGCGGGATGAGGATTTGAATTATCCACTTTATACCGCCTCCCCTGAAAAAGAGTTTGTGGAGGCCTGCGGCGCCCTTCTGGCCGATTCCCTTTATGTCCAGCAATGGGCGGAGGAAAACGGCGACATTGATCCCCTTATTCAAATTAAGCACCCGAATCACGGAAAATTCAAGTACGAGGCCTTCTGCTGGTACCATATCGATGAAAAGACCGTCATTGGCCTGTGGAAGCACTCCTTAACCGCCCGGAGCGACGATGGGGGAAAGAGCTGGTCCCCGGTGGTAAAATCCCACAGCCTGGTTATGAGCGGGCAAAAGGTCTGGGCAGAGAAAACAAGCGACGGGCGTTTTGCCATGGTTTATACCCCTACCCTTGAAACCCAGCACCGTTATCCCCTTTGCGTTACCACCTCCCGGGATGGGCTTGCCTTTGACCAGATGCTTCTGGTTCACGGGGAGGTACCGCCCATGAAGTACAAGGGCTTTTGGAAGGATCTGGGCCCCCAGTACATGCGGGGTATTGCCGAAGGACTGGACAAGCCGTCAGACGGTAATCTCTGGATGACCTACACCATCAACAAGGAAGACGTTTGGGTGGCTCAAATTCCGGTGCCGGTTCAAGGCGAGGATACGGGGGATTTTGATGAAAGCTTTGAGGACAATGGGGTTCTTGATGCCTGGAATCTTTATTCGCCCAAATGGGCTTCCGCCGGACCGGGCCTTCTTGAGAGCGGGAAAAAGGCGCTTGTCCTTTCCGACAGGGACCCATACGATTATTCAAGGGCGGAGCGGCTCTTTGAGAAAAGCGCCCAATGCGACTTTTATTTTACCTTAACTCCCGTTAAGTCCAAACAGGGCGTTCTATACATTGAGGTCTGCAATGAAAAGGCCCAGGTGGCTGTCCGGCTTGTGCTTCGCGGCAATGGAAAGATGTATGCCCGTACCGTGTGCGAGCTGCCTGCCTTTGATTTTGAAGAAAACAGGGACTATACCTTTGGACTTCACATCGACTGTAAAACCTTTACCTACAAAATTTCCGTGGATGGGAACATGCTAACGGACAAAAACGGGGAGGCGGCGGTGTGGAAATTCATGATGGCCGTCAACAGCTTAAGCCGGTTTATTTTAAGAACCGGTCCTGTCCGCTATGCGCCCACTCTTGACGATGTGCCCGACGACCTGCCCGAGGTTCCCCTGCCCGGCTGCGAGGAGCCTTCCGAAGAGGCCCGGTATGCCCTTCATGGACTTAAATTTGTAAAGCAAGATGAACAAGGAGTATGAATAAAGCATGAAAACAATAAAAAACGGTGTATGGGCTACCATGATAACCCCCTTCACCAAAGAGAACAAGCTTAATTATGAGGCCATTGAAAAGCTGATTGAATGGTATGTGAAAAACAGGATTGCAGGCATTTTTGCCGTATGCCAGTCCAGTGAAATGTTTTACTTATCTGCCGAGGAACGCTATGAACTGGCAAAATTTGTTATAGAGAAAACAGCAGGCAGGCTGGGAATTGTGGTTTCCTCCCATGTTTCCGACAGCCTGGAGGATCAAAAAAAGGAGCTATTGAAGATGGCCTCCTTAAAGCCTGACGCCGTTGTCATGGTAAGCAACCGCCTGGCGGCTCAGGGAGAGGACAGCCGTGTTTTTATCAGCAATGTAAAGGCGCTTATGGAGGCTTTGCCCGAGAGCATTCCCCTGGGTATGTACGAATGCCCCTACCCCTATAAAAGGCTTCTAACCGACGAGGAGCTTTCCTTCCTTGTGGAATCGGGCCGGTTCCTGTTTTTGAAGGACACCAGCTGCGACATTGAAGTTTTAAAGCGCCGCAGCCGTTTAGTGGAAGGCTCTCCGTTTAAGATATTCAACGCCAACGGCGCAACCCTTCTGGACTCCCTCCGGGCAGGCATCAGCGGCTATTGCGGGGTTATGTGCAATTTTCATCCCGACCTTTATGTTCATGTATGCGAAAATTACAAGGATCCGTCTGTGGACGAGCTGTTCACCGAGCTGGGCTTTACCTCCATCATTGAGGCCAGAACCTACCCTGTTTGCTCCAAGCGCTATTTAAGGGAGTATGAAAACATTCCCATGGAGGACGATTCACGCTCTATGTCCAAGAAAGGCTACATTTCGTCCTTTGACTATGAGCTGGCCATGTTCCGGGATATTACCCTCCGTTTGCGCAAAAAAGCAGGCCTCGTCTGAGACCTGCTTCTAAACCAATCCGTTATCTAGTTGTTCCCGCCTTCGTCGCCGAAGGGCCGGGTCAGATCCTCGGACAGCTTGCCGATGGCTTCAACAGCCGCGGAGACCTGCTCCATGGAGGCGACCTGCTGCTCGGCGGCGGAGGCGATTATTTTTATTTCCTCCAGCATGGACCGGTTAATTTCACGGATACGGTGCACACCTTCCGATACCTGAGCGCCATCCTCTGCGGCGCTTTCCGTAAGCTGGCTTACTTCTTCCACCCGGGTGTTAAGGTTTCTTCCGGCAGTGGCGGCGGCATGGAAGGAGTGCCCGGCGGCCTCAACCGCCACCACGCCGCTTTCCGCCATAACAGCACTGTGAGCAATGGCCTGAGCGGTTTTTCCGGTGTCCTCCAGTACCTGGGTAATGAGATCGGCAATGTCCTTTGAAGCATTTTGGGACTGCTCTGCAAGCTTTCGTATTTCATCGGCCACCACGGCAAAGCCCCTGCCCTGTTCACCGGCCCGGGCCGATTCAATGGCGGCGTTAAGGGCTAAAAGATTGGTCTGCTCGGAAATGCCGGTAATCACCTCGACGATGCTTCGGATTTGGCTGGATTTAGTTTCTAATAGCTGGATAAACCGCTTGCTTCCCTCGGAGGCCTCGGCAATACCCTTCATCTTTTCAACGGTCTGGCGGATCTTTTCGCCGCTGTCATTATTTATTTCCACAAGCTTTCGGGAGATGTCCGCAATATTCCGGCTTTCCCCGGCAATGCCCTTCAGCTTTTCGGACATATTATCCACCCTGGCAGCCGCATCATTGGCAAAGCGGTGGGAATCCTCCGAACCCACGGCCACATGGGCTGTGTTTTCCGCTATTTGCTCATTGGAAGCGGTGGTTTCAACCGTAATAACCGAAAGCTGGGAGACGGATTCGGAAAGCTGGCCGGAAACCTCCATAGCCCGGGTGCCGGATTGCTTCATTTTTTCCAGCAGCCCCGCCTGCTCCTCCGCGCCCATCACATTTTGCAGCATGGCCCGTGTTCTTACGGAAAGCAGAATAAATATGACGGACAGGGCAACAAGCTCAATGCTCCGGGGTGCAACTCCGTAAACCATTGCGTCAGAAAGGGTCTTGAAGTTCCGGTCTCCTACGTCGCCGTAAAGAAAATTAAGTGCCTGGCTTCCTATGGTGCATACCAGGGTAAGCCCTGCCGCGTACCAGCTCACCTTTCTTGAAAAAAACAGGCTGGCGATGGCGGCGGGAAAGATAAAGAGCAGAATGACGTGATAGGAAAGAAATAGGTTCATTATGGCAACCATCAGTGCAGCCGATGTAACGGTAATATACTTAATCACCGGATGCCGGAGCTTTAAAAGCTTTACCAGAACCGTGGGAACGATAAGCAGAAGGGTTGCGGCTCCGCAGGCTATGGCCATGGTGTTAATGGGAACAATGAAGATTCTTAAAAGGTCCAGTATAAACACCAATGCCATAAAGAGGACGGTAAAGAGCATAATCCGGGCTGCGAAAAGATTGGCTTCCTGTTCGTTGTGCTTGAGAATGCTGTTTTGATTCATTGGATAGGCTCCTTTTCATGTATAGCTTTAAATATACCATGCGCTCCAACGTTCTAAACAGAGGCAAATGCTTGTCAGAGCCAAAAAAATAAATTATGCTTTATCTGCAAACCCATTCTTTTGTCCCCCGGCATAAACGGTGTGTTTTTCGGAAGGAGCGCTTTACATGTACAGCATGCTTATCGTCGACGACAGCCCCAACGACAGAAGGGGTATCACAGGCCTTATCAATTGGGAGCAGGAGCATATCAAGGTAGTTGGAACGGCTGTCAACGGTGAGGACGGCTATCAAAAGGCCCTGGAGCTTAAGCCGGATTTTGTGCTTACCGATGTGGCCATGCCCCTTCTTAACGGCATTGAGATGACCGGGAAAATCAAGGAAGTGCTCCCGGAAACCCGGTTTGTGTTTATGAGCTGTTTTGACGATGTCCAGTATCTCCAGAGCGCCATTAAGCTTGAGGTGGGAGCCTATGTGCTAAAGCCCATTCATATCGAGGAGCTGGTTTTTGCCGTGGGCAGAATGCGCAGGCTTAAGGAGGAGGCGGACAGCCGCAAAAAATATGAGCAGGAGCTTTTGGAGCTGGTGGACAAAAGCCTTCCCCTATTACAGGAGCAGTTCTTACAGGAGCTGCTTTATAAAAGGGATTTGAAAAATGAGGACATAAGAGCCCGAATGGATTATCTTAAAATGGATCTTACCTGCGCCTGCTTCTGCGTTGTGTACATTCACATTGACGATTACCTTTTTAAGTTCAGGGACCTGCCCATGGATAAAAAGCACCTTTTAAGCTTCAGCCTTCAAAAATGTGTGGAGGAGACCATGATGGCGGGAGGGTCCGGCTATTGCGCCGGTCAGAACCAGGATTCGGTCATTCTTTACAGGAAGCTTTCATCAAGGGAGCCGTCCCAGGCCACCGACGAAATCAGCGACTGTGCCGAAAGCTGCATTGAAATGGCCCGGAGCAGTCTGGACCTTAGCATCACCATGGGCATAAGCACCTTCTCCGATGAGTATGAAACCCTGCCGGAGCGGTTCGCGGAAGCCGAATACGCGGCCAAGTCCAAATTCGGAAGCCGGGGCAACCGCCTGATTTTTTATTCCGAGGTGGGGGAGCCCCAGGCTTCCGGACGTTACAATCTCCAGGATATTACCGCAGAGCTTGATAGGGTTCTTGAAAGCACGGACGACGCTGAAGCCTCGGCATTTGTGGACCGGTATTACCGGTTCAGCCCCGGTATTTCCGAAAAGTATGTAAAAAGCCTTTCCTATACCATTGCCACTATCCTTCAAACCCACCTGTTTCAGGAGGGCAAGACCTATGGCGATCTCTTTGACGACGAGCTTGTAGTATGGCGCAAGCTGTCCCTGTTTGAAACCATACTGGATATCCGCCAGTTTATGATAAACCTTATTCGCACGGTGAGCCAGAAGCTCAACCGGGGAGAGGCTGAGGGCGCAAACCGCATTGTGGAGGATATCAAGCGCATTATCGACAGCCGCTACGCCTCCATTGAAAATGTCAACCAGGTGGTGGAGGAGCTTTATATCAGCCCGGGCCATGCCAACGCCCTGTTTAAAAAGCATACGGGCAAGACAATCTTCGACTGGCTTACCGAAAAGCGGGTGGAGATAGCCAAGGGCCTTTTAAAGGATCCCTATGTGAAAATCTATGAGATTCCCGAGCAAATCGGCTATAAGGCCCAGGCTCATTTCCGGGCTGTTTTTAAGGAATACACGGGGATGACCCCAAAGCAGTATCAGGAAAATAAGTTCTGAGAGGGCAAAAAGGGGGGAGCGGCCATGCTGTGGAAGAAATTGTGGGAACACCGGAAAATAAAGGCAATAAAGGCAAAGGATCTGGAGCATACCGTAAGGAAGAACATGGCGCTTTTTTCAAGTATTCCACTTATAATTGCCATTCTGTTTCTCTTCCTTTACGTTGTCCGCGCAACCCTGGTGGACTATAAAAGAGGGCTGACGGACAGTGCGCTTAAGTGCGGCGAGCTTGTTAATATTGAGCTTGAAATGTTCCTTACCAAAAGCGACGTGCTTCTTCAGAACAGGTATTTGATAAACGGCCTTAAAACAGACTATCAGGGAGATATTGAGTCCATGATGTCCTTTTATGAGAATCTGGAAATCCTCATTTCCGAGCCCTATGGCGATAAATACAGGGGCTTTTTCACCGTTTACCCTTTCAATGACAGTATTTTTGAAGGAAGCTATGTGGAACGCTACGAAAGAATCCGGAATCTGGGCATACAGGAGAAGCTAAGCTCCATGGGAGACACGGGCGTTCTCTGGTGGGATCCCCTGAATGTCCGGATATATCTTAATAACGCCGCTTATATCCGCTTTTACCGAAGCATTAAAAATTTCAATACTCCCATCGGCATATTGGAGGCTAATATTCCCTTTGAAAATGTCAAGCGCATTATGGATAACACGGTTATTGCCAGGGAGGCGGTTTTAATTCTACAAAGTGCGGAAGGCGAAACTCTCTATATGAGGAGGGGAGAGGACGGCAAGGAGGCCCTGCCGGAAAACCTCAGGGAGCAAAATCCCATGGAGGTGACCACGGCGCTTATGAACGGTTATACGGTGACCGCCGCCATACCCCGCACCTTTATCATGAAGACGGTTTTTCAGTTCCTGTTCCTTATGGCATGGGTGCTTATTGCGGTGGTTGCCTTAATGATTTATCTTGCCCGCTATTCCTCCCGGAAAACGCTGGGGCGGTTGAAGAACTTTATGGATATCCTGCGCCGGGATGAGTCCCTGCTTTTAAACCAGGAGCTTATCCCCGAATCCGGTGACGGGGAAATAGCGGTTATTGAAAGACGGTTTAAGGATCTTATAAGCCGTGTGAACCATCTTCACAAGGAGGCGGCCCAGGCCCGGCAGGAGCGGAGCCAGTTCGAGCTGGAGCTGGTACAGGCAAGGTTCAATCCTCATCTGCTTTATAATTCCCTTTCCGCCATCAAATGGAATGCCCAGTGGAACAAGGATGTAAAAACAGCCGATCTCATTGACCATATGACGCGCTATTACCGGACGGCGCTGAACAAGGGAAACACCATTATCCCCATTTCCGAAGAGCTGGCAATGATCAGGGATTATGTCCGGATAAACGAGTTTTCCTACTGCTGCAGCTATTCCCTCACCTTTGACATGGAAGAGGGTATTACAAGCCTCTATACCTTCAAGCACCTTTTGCAGCCCATTGTGGAAAATGCCATCCTTCACGGCCTCAACGGAAGGGAAGAGGGCGGGGCCATTACCATCTCAGGGCACAGGGAGGGCGAGAGGCTGGAGCTTTCGGTAAGGGATAACGGGGCAGGCATCCGTCCTGAGAAAATCCAGCGAATTCTTTCCGAGGAGCCTTTGCCGTCATCCGGAGGCTTTGGGATGCGCAACCTTATAAAGCGTATCCGTCTTTATTTCGGGGAGGACTGCTCCCTGAAAATTAGTAACCTGGAAACCGGCGGCACCGAGGTTCTGGTATCCATAAAGGCGGTGGAGGAAAAGGACGTACTTGAGAATCACGGCTTAATAAGCCTGTCCTGAAGAAAACTCATACTTCGTTTGAAAAAGTGTAAATACTTAGCGAAAGTCGTATGTTTTTTTGTGAAATTAGGTTATACTAAATCATGGAATTATTTGAGGTGATGCTGTATGTACCGTACTGCCATGGAGAGCCTTCTTAATTGGAAGCGCAAGAAAAATAAGAAACCCCTCATTATCCGGGGGGCGCGCCAGGTCGGGAAGACCTGGCTTATGAAGGAATTTGGAAGGACTGCTTACAAAGAGACGGTCTACATTAATTTTGACAATAACAACCAGATGCAGACGCTTTTTAACGGTGATCTCAGTATTGAGCGAATCATAATGGGCCTTGAGCTCTATATCGGTCATAAAATTGATGCAGAAAACATGCTGTTGATCTTCGATGAAATCCAGGAGGTGCCCAAGGCGCTCACTTCTCTTAAATATTTTAACGAAAACGCACCTCAATATCAGATTGTTTGTGCCGGCTCTCTGCTTGGAGTGGCACTCCATCAGGGGACGTCGTTTCCTGTGGGAAAGGTGGAATTTCTCGATCTTTACCCCTTGTCCCTCTTTGAGTTTATGCGGGCCATGGATAAAGAACAGTATGTGAGGCTCCTTGAAGAGAATGATTTTAAAATGGCGGCGACGTTCAGACAGGAGTACGTGGAGCTGCTGAAACACTATTATTATGTCGGCGGCATGCCGGAAGTCGTATTAAACTTTTCGGAAAATAAGGATTTCAACGAAGCCCGTGAAATTCAGCAGCGTATTTTGGCAGCCTACGAACAGGATTTTTCAAAACATGCACCTAACGAAGTGGTTCCTCGCATCCGGATGCTGTGGAACAGTATCGCTGCCCAACTTGCTAAAGAAAATAAAAAGTTTATTTATGGCTTAATCAAAGAAGGCGCCAGGGCAAAGGAATATGAGCTTGCCATGCTTTGGCTTGCCGATTGCGGGCTTGTCCACAAGGTGCAGCGGATCACAGCCCCCAATTTACCGCTGAAGGCTTATGAGGACTTAAAAGCCTTTAAGCTGTTTCTGGTTGATATAGGCCTCCTGTCCTGTATGACGGGTTTGCGCCAGCAAACACTCCTGGATGGGAATGATTTGTTCAAGGAATTCAAGGGAGCGCTGACGGAACAGTATGTTCTGCAGCAGCTCAAAACATTGAAAAATATACAAACCTATTACTGGTCAGCTGAGCGCGGTATGGCCGAGGTGGATTTTATTATTGATAACGGAAGCAATGTGATTCCTCTTGAGGTTAAGGCCGAAGCAAATTTACAGGCCAAGAGCCTGAAGGTCTACCGGGAAAAGTTCCGTCCCAAGCTGTCAATTCGCTCATCCATGGCAGATTATAAAAAGGAAGATGAGCTGTTGAATTTACCTCTTTGGGCCATTGAAACAATTTGAGTTAAACGTTTCGGCCAAAAAACGCTATTGGCCTCTCCCTTTTCAAACCATCTTCAAATTGGTACTGCTTTTCATAAGATTGATATCTTTTTTTCATTTTTGTCTCTGCTAAGATGGAGATACGCAAATAAACACCGGTTAAGCGGCAGCAAAAAATGAAACAAAGGGGTATTCTTATGAACGGTACTGCACAAGTACAGGGAAGGCTGGGATCCGGTACAAAGCCCGCGCGAAACACCTGGAATCGGATTAAAAAGCATAAGCTTCTCTATGTACTTTTAGGCGGCGCACTTATCTGGACCGTTATTTTCAATTATGTTCCCATGGCAGGGATCCTTATAGCCTTTCAGGATTATGATATTTTCAAGGGTATCGGCAGCAGCCCCTTTGTGGGCCTGAAGCATTTTCAAAGTATATTCAGAGTGCCCGCGCTTCAAAAAGCCATACTCAATACCCTGCTTTACAGTGGTGTGAAGCTGGTCTTCGGCTTTCCCCTGACCATTGTTTTCGCTCTTCTCTTAAATGAAATACGCCAGATGTTTTTCAAGAGGGTGGTTCAAACCATCAGCTACCTTCCTCACTTTCTTTCCTGGATAGCGGTAGCCTCCATGTGCTACTCCTTTTTTGAGCTTTACGGCTCCTTTAACGATTTACGGCTTTACCTTCTGGGCCCGGATGCGGAGCGCATCAATATCCTGATGGATCCGGACTCCTTTCTGGGTGTCATCTTCTTTTCCAGCGTTTACAAGGAAATCGGCTGGGGCACCATTGTGTATCTTGCCGCTATTTCCGGCATCGATCCCCAGCTTTACGAGGCCTCGGTCATGGACGGCTGCAGCAGGCTTAAGCAGGTTTTTTACATTACCCTTCCGGGAATTCTTCCCACCGCAATGATTCTTTTCATACTGTCGGCAGGAGGCATCTTAAACGCCAATTTCGAGCAGATCATCGGCTTTCAGAACCTCTACACCCAGCAGCAGACGGAGGTTATCAATACCATTGTTTATAAATACGGCTTGCAGCAGGGCAATTTTTCCCTTTCAACGGCCTTCGGTCTCATGCAGGGCGTGGTTTCCTTTATTATTATGTTTTTAGTAAATAAAATCTCCAAAAAATTAAGCAATATCGGTATCTGGTAAACCCTTAACAATAGCCATTCTAAGCAATAGCATCCTGCATTTGAAAGCGAGGTTTTATTTTGTCATGAAAAGAAGCTTGGGCGAAAGAGCCTTTGGAATAGCCAATATCCTGTTTATGAGCCTTTTGTGCATTGTGTTTCTCTACCCTTATGTCAATCAGCTTGCTGTTTCTCTAAACGACGGAGCCGACACGGCAAGAGGGGGAATTACCCTGTTTCCCAGGGTTTTCACACTGGAGAATTACATCACCGTATTAACCAACGGGGCTTTTCATTCGGCCATAGTGGTTACGGTGCTCCGGGTTATTCTGGGAACGGCGACAGGCCTGTTTTTTACCCTGGCAGCCGCCTATGCCCTGTCCAAGAAGGAGCTGCCCGGCCGCGGCTTTTTCATAACCATGCTCATTATTCCCACCTTTATAAGCGGCGGCCTTATCCCAACCTTTATGCTATACAAGGAGCTTCATCTTATAAATAATTTCTGGGTTTATATTATTCCGGCGGCGTTTTCCTTTTACAATATGATCGTTATCCGATCCTACCTCTATACCATACCTGCCAGCCTTGAGGAATCAGCCATGCTGGACGGGGCCAATACCTATCAAATCCTATTCAGAATCTATCTGCCGCTTTGCATGCCTGTTATCGCAACCATTTCCCTATGGCTGGCCGTCATGCACTGGAACGACTGGACCACAACCCTCATGTTTGTCCAAAAGCAGAAATACCATACGCTGCAATTTATTCTCTACCGCATTTTAAAGGAGTCGGAGCTCATTATGCAAATGGCTGTGGACAGAGCCATGCAGGGGGACACCTCGGGAGCGGGGGTTCCGCGGGTTACGCCGGAGGCCACCAAGGCAGCCACCCTCATTGTATCCACCCTTCCCATTGTGGCGGTATATCCCTTTGTACAAAAGTACTTTGTAAAGGGTGTTATGCTGGGCGCTGTGAAGGAGTAAGCTCAACTTCACGCAGGTAACACGGGCTTAAAGCCCTGAATTTAAAGGAGGAAGGAACACTATGAAAAAATCGGTCAGACTTTTTCTTCTGGCTGTCCTTGCGGCAGCCATCCTCACCTTTACAAACCTGTCGGCTCCTTCATACGGAGAGACCGGAGCTTCTCTTTTTGAGGGGCATGAGGCCTATTTGCTGGACTTTAATTCGGGTACCCTCTCCAACGCCGTGTACAATGACGGCAGCGTAAACAGCTGGAAGTTTTCCGGCGACACGGCCAATGTCACCTTGGAAAACGGGCAGCTGAAATTCGGTCCTGCAGCCGCTTCCACCATCGGCGTTTTTGATTATGGTTTTGCTACAAACCCGGATACTCAATTCAAAAACTTTGAGGTGTCCTTTGACGTCACGCTGGCGGGCTTTACCACCGGCGGCAATTTTGGCTTCCAGTTCCAGAAGACGGGCTGGTCCAACGGCTGGGGAGTGCATAACAAGGTTTATGTGGATACCGGGGCGGCTATGGCGTTTCTAAACGGCACCACAAGGCTCACCGATCGGCTTGCCATAAGCTCTAACGGAGGGCCTGCCATTACGGCAAGCCAGGTTCCCTGGGAAAGCTTCCGGGTGAAAATCCGGGTTGAAGGAAGCAGGGTGGAAGCCTACATTAATAACGCTTCGGAGCCCATTGTCTCCTACGAAGGCCTGGACACCCTTGGCGGCTACACGGACACAGGCTTTGTGGGCTTGTTTTCCTTTGCCAATATCACAACCCTGTACGACAATTTCCTCTTTAACACCCTTGCGGAGGAAAGCGGGCGCAAAAGCTTTGAAGTAACGGCACAGGGAGGAAATCTGCTGGTTGATGTGCCTGAAACACCGGAAAGGCTTTCTGGTTACCACATTTATTACACCAATGTAACCGACACTACCTCGCCGGTTCTTTACAGCTATGAGGGTGCCGGGGATGAAACGGTAACCCTGCCCGCGGACATGGACAAGGTTTACCGGGTGGAGCTCCGCCCCGTGTACACAAGTGAGAGAACGGCTGTGGAAACGGAGCTTACCGTCTACAAAGAGGCTTACGCCTTAACCGGTACGCCTCCGGCCGTTTTAAGCGCTACGGAAGACCTTTCCTTTCAAGGCGAAACGGCTGAGGTTGAGCTTTCGGTTGTGGGAGCCGAAGTCCTCTATTATACCCTGGATGGAACGGTTCCCGGTCCGTCAAACGGAGAAGCGCTTTTAGGCAATGGTGCTTTCGGAACCACCCTTACCCTTGGGAACACCACCTTGCTGAAAGCAGCCGCGTACACGGGAGGTGTGGAAACCGCCAGCCTCCAGCGCACCTACACGGCCCTTCCCAACACGCCGGTTATAGAGGATCCCTTAAGCTACCACCAGGCCTATTTCCATGGTGAAAAGTCTATTGACATAAGCGCACTCTACGCCGACGCCCTCCTATACACCACCGACGGCTCACAGCCTATATATAACGCCGCTTCAGGCACCGCGGAAAACGGAACCCTGATAAGCACCGGCAAGGCAACCGTTACCCTGCCCCTTGCGGATACGGTTTTAAAGGTAATGGCCGTGAGAAGCGGCAATACAGGAAATATAGCCACGGAGAGCTTTTTCTATCTGACTTCCGGAACCCAGACCGCTTTTTATGTGGATCCGGTAAACGGGAGCGACGGGGGTACGGGCTCGGAGGCTGATCCCTTCAAATCCATCGCTGCCGCCAGAGACGCTGTAAGAGCCATAAACGGCTCAATGACGGGGGATATTTACGTGTACTTAAGAGGCGGCACCCATAAGCTCACCCAAACCCTGGAGCTGGATGAAAGGGATTCGGGAACCAGGAGCTTTCAGGTGGTGTACCGTGCCTACCCTAATGAGGTTCCTGTTTTAAGCGGAGGGGAGCAGATCAACGGCTGGACGCTGTACGATGGGCAAACCAATATTTACAGGGCACCTGCCAACGGGCTTGATACCCGCCAGCTCTATGTGGACGGCAGACGGGCTGTCCGCGCCAGAAGTGAAGAGGGCCTGCCCAACGCCACCTTCAATGAAACCGGGCATACCACCTCCATGACGGAAATGGCTCAATGGCAGAATATTGACGACATTGAGCTTGTCTACAAGGAAAGATGGACCAGCCCCCGCTACAGCGTAGATACCATCAGCGTTTCGGGAAATACGGCAACACTGGTTATGGATCAGCCCGGCTGGTCCTATGGACGGGACAAGGGCAGCACGGCTCCCACCGTGCCCTGGTATATTGAAAACGCCCTGGAGCTTTTGGATGAGCCAGGGGAATGGTATCTGGACAAAACAGGGGATTATTTTTACTACATGCCCCTGGCGGAGGAGGACATGTCCCAGGTCCAGGTTACAGTGCCTGTATTAACGGAGCTTTTAACCGTGAAAGGCGAAAATGAAGACAGCCCGGTTCATGATCTGGGCTTTGAAGGCATTACCTTCAGTTATGCAGGCTGGCTCAGGCCCAGCACCGATGTGGGGCATTCCGATGTGCAGGCCAATTACGTGCGGGAGCCCGCCCTTCCTGGAAATACCTACAAGCAGGAATTTATTATTGACGCGGCAGTGGTTCTTTCCTCCGGAAAATCCGTCCGCTTTGAGCGCAACCGCTTTACCGGGCTTGGCGCAACAGGGCTCAACATTTTAAAGGGAAGCCAGAACATTGACATTGTGGGCAATGAATTCTTTGACATTTCGGGAAGCGGCGTTCAAATCGGTGAAGTGGATATGAACGACATTAACAACCGCTATCCCTCGGATCCCAAGTACCTGCTTAAAAACATAACGGTTTCAAACAACTATATCCACCGTGTGGCCGTGGAGTACATGGCAGGGGCCGGGGTCAGCGCGGCTTATCCCGACACCTTGAAAATTGTCCACAATGAGTTTGAAAATCTGCCCTACAGCGCCATCCATATCGGCTGGGGATGGTCCGTTGTTCCCGCCAATGCTACTAAAAACAACCTCATCGCCTACAATATCATAAACAACTGCATGACAACCCTTCACGACGGCGGAGCGTTTTATGTGGTGGGGAGCTCCTCCGGAAGCGGCGGCGTGTCTTATGTTGTGAATAACTACATTAAAAACATCTCCAATTATCACGGTGCCCTGTACTTCGATCAGGGGTCCTCCGACTGGCGGGCCAACGGCAATGTGATTGAAAATGTCCAGAAGTTCTTTATGGCCAACGGCGCAAAGGGAAATGTTCTGGCCGACGGCAACTTCACCGACAGCCTGGGCGCCGCGGCACAAGCAGGCATGCTTGAAAATACGGTTTATGTCACGGACGGAAGCTGGCCCACAGAGGCGCAGAGCATAAAAAGCTCGGCAGGCATTGAGCCGGCCTACGCCGACATTCTGCCCCCGGTTCGCCCCGAAGATCCGGAGGAAGGGGAATACCTTTTATACGACGACTTTGAAGAATACGTTACAGGCGGAAACATGACCGAATGGAACAAGGTGCAAACCGGGGGACTGGTAAGGGTGGCCGAGGAAACCGGAAACCGGTATATGGCGCTGGACAGCACCGGTATCGGGGGAGGTACGGCGGTTGTTTCCTACCGGTTCTTTAAAGGGTCCTACGGCGAAATCACCCTGGAATACAAAATAAGGTCCACCTCCTCTCAGGGATTCCGCCTGGCGCCCTACCTTGCGGGGGCCTCCTCGGATTTTGCCATTACCCTTGGGATGATGGACGGTAATTTTGTTAACAACAAGGGCGGAGGCAATGTTGCCGTGCTTTGCCCCTTTAATGCCAATCAATGGTACAACGTGAAAATGGTAGTAAACACCTTTACTCAGAAATTCGATCTGTTCATCGACAACGCGCTCATTTTAAACCAGGAGAATTTCCGGGCCGCCAGTCCTGAAATCGATCAAATAAGGTTCGGCAATGAGGTAACGGTAGCCGGCGAGCTGGCGGTTGACGACATCCGGATCTATAAAAGCGGATCTGCCGGTTCGGAGTGAGGTAAGGAAAGGATGCAGCTATGGAGCAGCTTGAGAAATCAGAGCTCGGTATGAAAATTTATGTAAGCATTGAAAACGGAAGCGACGCGGGTGAGGGGAGCTTTGAAAGCCCCCTGCAAACCCTGGAGGCAGCCTTTATAAAGGCAAGGGAGCTTGCTTCCCAAAACGGAGGCCGGATTACGGTTATCCTGAGGGAGGGCGTTTACAAGCCCGCTTATACCACCGAAAACGTAAAGCTCTTCAATATCTTCCAAACAGGAGAGAATACCTACCCCTTAAGGCGGTCCTCCTTATACTTTGA
>JAFADM010000049.1 GCA_023424865.1 Bacillota bacterium
TCTTCTGATTCACCCGAATCTCCGGGTACAAGCCCTGGAAGCAGTAACGACAGCGGTACCGTAACCGGCACAGGCATCCTGGAGCATCAGACCGACTCGGAAGCTGCACCCGTCGTCTATATGACCAACGCGATAAGTCCGGAGGGCTTAATGGCAGCCTATGAGGCCTTAGGTCGAACCCCTTCCGGCAATGTGGCCGTCAAGATCCATACCGGGGAAGGTGAAAACAGCTTTAATCTAAAACCGGATTTTATTAAAGAATTGGTTCAGCTGGTAGACGGTACAATCGTCGAGTGCAACACTGCCTACGGAGGTTCCCGCGCCAGCACGGCACTCCATATGCAGGTGGCAAAGGATCGGGGCTATACGGACATTGCTTCTGTTGACATTATGGATGCTGACGGCGGCATTGAAATTCCTGTGGTTGGCGGTACACGTCTCACAACCAACCAGGTGGGTGCCAATTTTGTGAACTATGACTTTTTTGTTGTGCTTTCACACTTTAAGGGGCATGCCATGGGTGGCTTTGGGGGTGCACTGAAAAACCTCTCCATAGGCATTGCCTCTTCCGAAGGCAAGTCTCTTATTCACTCTGCGGGTGCTGAAACGACGGGATACGGCAGGAATACGCCCTCGGATGCTTTTACCGAATCCATGGCTGAAGCGGCTAAATCCGTCAATGACTATTTGGATAACGGAAACAATCTGCTCTATATTAACGTCATGAACAATATCTCCGTGGATTGTGACTGCAGCGCCAATCCTGCCCAGCCGGATATGCATGATATCGGTATTTTGGCTTCCCTTGATCCGGTAGCCCTGGATCAAGCCTGTGTGGATTTAGTTTATGCTGCACCGGACAGTAGTTCTGTCATTCAACGCATTGAGTCCCGAAAGGGGATACATATTTTAGAGCATGCACAGGCCATTGGCTTTGGCAGCCGCGAATATCGGCTGGTGAACCTGGATGATTGAAATTTTACAGAGGGAGTTCATCTATCTTTGGTTTTACTTCACTGTTCAGTTTGAGCAGATCTTTCAATACTGGGTGTTGGGTATTCTTTTAGGCTCGGTTATCTCTGTGTTTGGTAAACAGAAGATACACCACTTGTTCACCGCCCTGCAAAACAAAAAGCTTGGGGGATTTGGCGTGATCCCGGCCAGTGTACTGGGTATCGCTTCACCACTTTGTATGTACGGAACCATTCCTATTGCCGGCTCCTTTTCGGAAAAGGGCATAAAGGACGATTGGCTGGCTGCTTTTATGATGAGTTCAATATTATTAAATCCCCAGCTCATTATCTACAGTGGGGCTTTGGGAACAAAAGCCCTCGTTGTTCGCATTGCTTCCTGCTTGCTTTGCGGGATTGGGGCAGGTTTGTGTGTGAGATTCTTTTACACAAACAAGGGCAGAAGCTTTTTTAACTTTTCCGGATTTTCAGAACCGGAAAACCGGGATAACGATCCAAATCCGCTTATACGGCTGCTAAAAAATATCTGGCGCAACATTAAGGCAACCACTCTGTATTTCCTTCTTGGTATTGTTTTATCCGCAGTGTTTCAACGCTATGTTCCTTCTGCTGCCTTTGCAAGCCTGTTTGGCAAAAACGAGGGGTTCGGTGTGCTTATGGCTGCCACCATTGGCGTTCCTCTTTATGTCTGCGGTGGCGGGACCGTCCCTCTTTTGCAGCAGTGGATGCAATCCGGGATGAGCCTTGGCTCAGCCGCTTCTTTTATGCTCACCGGGCCGGCTACCAAAATCACAAATCTTGGGGCGGTAAAGATTGTTTTGGGAATCAGGCGCTTTGTCCTGTACATTCTGTTCTGTATGGCGTTCGCTCTTTTTTTCGGTATCCTTGTAGACCTGATTTTGTAAAAAATTTAACGCAGGGCCATTACGGTATGGCTTTACGGTCATGTCCATGAAAGTATATCATAATGAGGCAGGGGCATTGCTGATAAGGTTTATTGCTGCCTGGCTTAATGGAAGAAGTGATTATGGTGCGAAAAATACTGATTGTTGATGATGATATACATCTGCGGAAGCTGGTTCTGACCTATGCCGAACGGGAAGGCTTTCAGTGCGAAGAGGCGGAAAACGGACAGAAAGCCATAGATAAGGTTAACAGCATGGAGTTTGATATCATTGTGCTGGATGTTATGATGCCAGGCCTTGACGGTTTTGAAACCCTGGGGGAAATCCGCAGGGACAGTCAGGTTCCGGTTATAATGCTTACCTCCCGAAGCGAGGAATACGATAAGCTTTTGGGCTTTAATCTGGGGGCGGACGATTATGTGCCAAAACCGTTTAGCCCTAAAGAGCTGATGGCCCGTGTGGGAGCCGTACTCAAGCGCAGCGGAAGCAAGCCGGGCAATAAGCTTATTTTTGGCGATCTGTGTATTTCTCCCGAATCCAGAACAGTAACAGCAGGTGAAATGGTGCTTAACCTTCCGCCGAAGGAGTTTGCTCTATTACTGTATCTTGCTCAGAATGAACGCCATGTCCTCAGCCGGGATCAGCTGTTGAATAAGGTTTGGGGATACGGCTACTACGGTGATGCCCGTACCGTAGATACCCATATCAAATCACTCAGGGAGCACCTGGGGGACTACAGAAAATTAATACAAACGGCATGGGGAGTTGGGTATAAATTTGAATATAAGTAAGATTTGTGAAAAATCGCCTCTGAGATCCAAAATCGTTGTACGTTTGTGGCTGATTATGATGGTTCTGGTGGTACTTGGCGTCGCTTTTGTGTGGGTTGTGCAGATATTTTTGTTCGAGCAGAACTATGTAAGTGCAACTGTATCCGAGGTGCAAAGCCGGTTAGAGCCTATTATGGAGGAACTCAAAATAAAAGATCTTGCCGATGATGAGCAGCTGATACTCTCATTAAGCAAGGCTGCCAATGGGAAGATGATGTTAATAGATGGAGAGGGAAAGGTAATCGCCCTTTACAATGCAGGACATAAGTTGGATACGCATCCTATAGAATCCTTATCCGGTACGCTGCTGTATTTAAAAAAGAATGAAGAGTACCAACAGGTATTACAGGGAAAATCCTACAATAAGATTATGAGGTTCTACTCTGAACCCATAGCGCTTGAAATCGGTATTCCGGTGCTGTACGGCAACCGGCAGGCTTCGGTTATTTTATATCATTCACTGGATCAACTCCATACGGTGCTTCAAATAAATCGCAATCAGCTTGTCCTGCTGAGTATCATACTGACACTTGCTGCTTCAGTTGTAGCGGCGCTGTTATCCCGACGCTTTGTAAAACCCATACGCATCATTAAAGGCACTGTTGACAAGCTTGCAAAAGGTGAACTAACCGCTACACCGGGTCTGGCTCTCAAGGATGAGCTCGGTCAGCTATCCCATTCCGTAGAAGAGCTCAGCCACGCACTCCAACGCATAGACATTCTTCGTAAGGAGGTCATTGCCAACGTGTCCCATGAGCTGCGCTCACCACTGGCGCTGATAAGGGGATATGCCGAAATGGTGAGGGATATCAGCTGGAGGGACGATGAAAAGCGTAATGAAAATCTTAATTTAATCATACAGGAAGCCGGCCGAATGAGTGAAATGGTCAGCGATATCATGGATTATTCACAGCTGCAGGCAGGGTATATCCAATTGAAAAGGGACTGGTATAATCTGTATGAGATTGTAGAGTCAGAAATTGCTTATTGTGAGCAAAGTGCTTCCGAATATGGAATTGCCATTAAGCTGGAAAGCGAGCTGAATGCTGTTTTCGTTAATGCTGACGCCATGAAAATATGTCAGGTAATGCGCAATCTCCTGAACAACGCCGTCAATCATACAACAGATGGCGGGATTATTTCCGTAGTTATTGCAGAGCTCAAAAGCAGGATAAGGGTATCTGTTATTAATCCGGGGGAACCTATCCCAGAGGAGGACCGGACAATTATCTGGGAAAGATACCAGCGCAGCCAGCACCATGGCGGACGAAAAAAAGGAACAGGAATAGGGCTCTCCATCGTCAGCACCTTCTTAAAAGCCCACGGCATGCCTTATGGTGTGGATTGCGAAGGCGGTTTAACAACCTTTTGGTTCGAGTGTCCCGGCGATACGGTCAAAACTAATCTTCCACAATGACTTATTCCAGCTTTATAGTATCGCTTAGAAAAGTGCAAAAGCTCAAACCTCAATTCTTTTTAATTCATTTTCAATTGGGGCAAGGGTTTTTTCATAACGTTCAATTTTCATATTCAGACGGTTAAGCGTTTCCTGCATATTGGAAATACGCGAGACAAGGGCGGCACGCTGCTCGATGAGCAGGGATTTGCGGACATCCAGTGTTTCATCGCCCTGTTGAAACAGTTTTACATACTCAATCAGAATCTCTACGGGAAGCCCTGCCAAACGCATGCACTTAATGAATTCAATCCAGCGGCAGTCCTCCTCCCGATAATCGCGTATACCGCCCGAGGTGCGCTCCACAGCCGGAATCAGCCCAATACGCTCATAATAGCGCAGTGTATCGGGTGTCAGCTCATACTTCGCTGCAACTTCCGTTATAGTCATATCTCATACCTCCAAAATATCATTTCCTGATCCCTTTATTCTTTCAGGCAGGTAAATATAAAAAATCGAAGCCTTACATCCTATTTGGGTTAATTCTGCTATATTAGTGGATATTTGTTTATAAACTCTTTATAAATTACATCTTACAGCCTTGAGTTAACTCCAAGTCAAGAAGAATAATATAATATAAATTCAATATTTAACCATATAAAAAGTTCTTGACCTGGAGTTAAGTCCAGCTGCTAAGCTGAATTTGATAAGAAAAACAGAACCTGAAATCACGGCACGGTACGATTAAAATGCTGGCTGTCACGGCACGGTGCGATTTGTCCGCTAACCAATAAATAGTGATAATAAATGAGGTGTTTTTATGAAAATCTTAATTGCTTACTTCTCACGAAAAGGAAACAACTATGCTTCCGGCAGTATTGTAAATTTGCCCGTTGGAAACACCGAAGTCGTAGCAAAAAAAATCCAGGCACTTACTGGAGGCGATTTATTTGAAATCCAGACATCCCGTTCCTATGCGCAGGACTACAATAAATGCACGGAGGAGGCTCGAAAAGAGCTGAGGGAAAACGCCAGACCGGAGCTCACAGAAAACATCTCGGACATGGCCGGTTATGATGTGATTTTTCTTGGTTACCCTAACTGGTGGGGAACCATGCCCATGGGTGTTTTCACTTTTTTGGAAGGACATCATCTCAAAGGGAAAACAATTCTCCCCTTCTGCACCCACGAGGGCAGTGGCATGGGCAAAAGTGAAAACGATATCAGGAGGCTTTCCCCAGGCGCTGCCGTACTCGGAGGGTTGTCTGTCCGGGGTACAAGTGCTGCCCATGCAGACAGAGATATTGAAAACTGGGTGAAAAAAACCATGCCCTGACAAGATGCAACCACGCATTGGCGGGGAAAAAGAGTGGCTGCCCAAGCCTCCAGCAAATGGCTGGAACCGGTGGGTGATGAGGCCTGGAACAAATTGAATTAATAGAGAGATAGGGAGGTGTACTTATGGAAAGACCGTATATCATTTGCCACATGGTGACATCACTGGATGGAAAGGTCACCGGAGGTTTTTTAGAAAAAAGAGCTTACAGCCGACTTCTTGAATTTTATTACCAAATACACCGGGAATATGGGGCAGACGGTTTTATGTGCGGCAGAATTACGATGGAGGGAAGCTTTCCCCAACCGCCTGGTCAGCCGGCAGCATGCCAGGGACCACCCCTTGAGCGGGACGATTATATCGCCGAGCAGGCAGCTTTTTATGCGGTGGCTATAGATCCTCATGGCAAGCTCTGGTGGAACAGCCGTGCCATCTCAGATACGGATGAAGGCTACAACGGTGCGCATATTATTGAGGTACTGACGCAAAATGTTTCCGATGACTTCCTGGCTCATTTGAAAAGCAGAGGCGTTTCCTATCTCTTCGGAGGCAAAGCAGAACTGGATCTGGAGCTTGTCGTCCAAAAGCTAAAGAAGTTGTTTGGTATCGAAACGCTGCTGCTGGAGGGCGGCGGTATTATCAACGGCTCCTTTTTGCAAAAGGAGCTGATAGATGAACTCAGTCTTGTGGTGGTGCCCGAAGCCGAGTGCTCGGATAAAGCAGTTCCGCTTTTTCAAACCGGCAAATACCAAATTGAAGCTCTGCCCACTGCATCGTTTCGTCTGAAGGATGCAAAAAAATTAGATGACGGCGGCCTGTGGCTGACCTATCAAAAAACAATTATAAAGGAGTAATAACATGTACCAGTTTATGTTTCAAAACACAACCAAGATTTATTTCGGAGAAAACCAGCTGGAGCATTTGGGCGAAGAATTAAAGCAATTTGGAACCCGTGTGCTGTTAACCTATGGCGGAGGCTCTATCAAAAAAATCGGCCTTTACGATAAAGTGATGGAGGAATTGAACAGGGCAGGGCTTACCGTTTTTGAACTGTCAGGTATTGAGCCCAATCCCCGTCACACCACCGTCAATAAAGGAGCGGATATCTGCAAAAAGGAAAAGATCGATGTGGTGCTTGCCGTTGGAGGCGGATCTACTATTGATTGTACGAAGGTCATTGCTGCTGCAGCCTATTACCAAGGAGACAGCTGGGATCTGGTGACCCATAAAGCACCCGTTACCAAAGCATTGCCGTTATTCTCGGTATTGACGCTTTCCGCCACCGGCTCGGAAATGGATTCAGGGGGAGTTATCAGCAATCTGGATACCAACGAAAAATATGGGCTTTTGCATCCTCTGCTTCAGCCCAAGGTTTCCTTCCTTAACCCAGTCCACACCTATACTGTAAATGCTTTTCAGACTGCCTGCGGAAGTGCCGATATTTTGTCACACGTTTTTGATGTCTTTTATTTTAGTTTTACCGAAAAAATGGATATGATTGATCG
>JAFADM010000058.1 GCA_023424865.1 Bacillota bacterium
TGAGGGAGTCAACCATGCTCACTGCGCTTACGGCATCCATGCCGGAAGAGCTAATCATAGTGGTATTTATAAGATTAAGACAAGTTATAAAGGTCTGATCAACAAGGATGGGCAAAACAATGGCAAAAATGCGCCGGTACTCAATGGACTCTCCTGAAAAATGCCTGGTGAGAAATTGATCAGCCTTAATTCTAAATTGGTCTGTCTTCACATCATCGCTTCCTTTTTATAGACAAAGACCATTTTAACACAAGCTTAACATATAAGGCAAATACTTAAGTTCTTTTCTTTGAATCGCAATATGAAAGACGAGGGGGATGTGGAGCTCCGCCATCCATGGCCCCGCTGGCAGGCTGTCCACAGGCAAGCGCTGTCGGCAGAGCCCATGCCGCCAAGGATAAACCGTATTCCAGCTCTCAATTAGGCATATAATTTTTCGTCCGTTTACAAGCTGCTTTACATGTCACGTTAAAAAATCCATGACATTTTGCAAATGACTTTATTCTTCTTGCTTTCCTTTTTTGTTACACTGTACTATACGAATTTATAGCCGTTGAATGATATAATGATATTGAAAATGATTTTCATTGCCATTATCATAGTAGAGAGAGCTTACACGCAAACAATAGGATACATAAAAGGAAATAACAATGAACACAGCCTTAAAATCAGCTTCCGCCAATCCTCAAAGAAAAAAAAGCCTCACGCCCAGGGCCTTTTTATTCATAACCGGATGCTTTATACTGCTATTGCTTTCCATGGCTGTTTCCATAGCCAAGGGAGCCATGAATATCCCCTTGTCAGAGGTTCTTGATGCCCTGCTTCACTTTGATCCGGATAACACCCGGCATTTGATTATTGTGGATCTGAGGCTTCCAAGAGTGCTGGCAAGCGCCCTGGTTGGCTCGGCTTTTGCTGTTGCAGGAGGATTAATGCAGGGCGTTACCCGAAATCCCATGGCTGACTCGGGCCTCATGGGACTAAACGCCGGTGCGGGGTTTTCCCTTGCACTGTGCTTTGCCTTTTTTACGGGTCTTTCTTATATGAGCATTATCTTCTTTTCCTTTTTAGGTGCTGCTCTGGGTGCGGGCCTGGTTTATGGCATTGCATCGGTGCAAAAGGGCGGAGCTACCCCTATGCGTCTTGTACTGGCAGGCGCTGCCACAAGTGCCCTGTTATCGGCTTTAAGCCAGGGAATTGCTTATTATCACCAGGTGGATCAGGATATTATGTTTTGGCTTGCCGGGGGCGTTGCAGGCAGCGACTGGAGGCAGCTTAAGCTTTTCGGACCCTGGGTGGGGGTGGCCCTTGTCGGAGCCATTGCCATATCAAGACAGGTTACCCTTTTGAGTCTGGGTGAGGAAGTGTCAAAGGGCCTGGGGCTCAACACCACTTTTGTTAAGGGTATTTCAGCCTTGCTTGTGCTCATGCTGGCAGGGGCCTCGGTTGCTGTTGTGGGTGCCGTCGGCTTTATAGGGCTGGTTATTCCTCATCTTGCCCGCTACTTTCTGGGACTGGACTATAAGCACATCCTTCCCGGAGCGGCTGTGCTGGGAGCACTATTGATGGTTCTGGCCGATTTGGGTGCGCGAATGTTAAATCCACCTTTTGAAACACCGGTGGGAGCTCTTATTTCCCTTATCGGCGTTCCTTTCTTTCTCTATCTTGCGCGTAAGGAAAGGAGGGCGTTTTAATGCGGGATATTAACGGAGCCGAAGCTTATTACCGTAAAAAGGCCATTCAGGGTATGTCTATTGGCATTGCCTTTTTCACGCTTCTTGTTCTGTCCTTTATAGTGGCCATGAATACGGGCTATACACCCCTTTCGCCAATGGATACGCTGCGGACACTTTTTGGAGGCGGAACGGAGAAGGAAAACCTTATACTGTTCAGCTTTCGGCTTCCCAGAATGGTTCTGTCTATTCTGGTAGGCGCAGGCCTTGCCATGTCGGGAGCACTTATACAGGGTGTAACGAAAAACGCCCTGGCGGATCCGGGGCTTTTGGGCATCAATGCCGGTGCGGGGCTCATGGTGGTTTTGTATGTGGTCTTTTTTGGGAGCAAATCCCTGGGTTCGGTCATGGCGCTTCCCTTCCTCGCTCTTATTGGAGGAGGGGCGACAGCCATTCTCATTTATGTGCTTGCTTTTCGCCGTCATGAGGGCGTGGCCCCTCTAAGGCTTGTGCTTATGGGAATTGCCGTTCAGGCGGGAATAAACGCGCTTATGACGGTACTGGTTATTAAGCTTGATGACGCCCAGTTTGATTTTGTGGCCTCCTGGCAGGGCGGAACCATATGGGGATCCAACTGGCGTTATGTCCTGTCCCTTTTGCCCTGGCTTTTAATACTGCTTCCTTATGCTTTTTATAAAAGCAGGGTTCTGGATGTTTTAAGCCTGGGAACGGATACTGCCGGCGGTCTGGGGGCTTCGGTCACCCGGGAACAGCGAAAGCTTCTGGCTGTATCGGTAGCGCTTGCCGCCTCCTGTGTGGCAGTCAGCGGCAGCATAAGCTTTGTAGGGCTGATAGCGCCCCATCTGGCAAGAAGGCTGGTAGGACCCAGGCATGGAAGGCTCCTTCCTGTGTGCGCACTGGTGGGCGGTGTTCTCCTTTCAGTGTCCGACACCATAGCAAGAACCATTGTGCAGCCCTCGGAAATACCTACGGGAATTGTCGCGGCAGCCGTGGGCGCTCCCTATTTCCTGTACCTTTTGGCCAAAAACAAGGGATGATTTTTAGACGGATGAGTCCGTTTCAGTGTAAAAAAAGTCGCTAATGAAATATCAGAAGAGAGGATAAAAAAATGCATAGTATAGAAGCTTCTAATCTTGCGGTAGCCTATGACGATCACCTGATCGTGCCCAATCTGGATTTATGCCTGCCCCAGGGTAAAATAACCTCCATTATAGGGCCTAACGGCTGCGGTAAATCCACTGTTTTAAAGGCGGTAGGAAGGCTTTTGAAGCCCAGGGGAGGCATGGTTTACTTAAACGGCCGGGATATCAAGCAGATGTCCACCCGGGAAATTGCCAAGAAAATGGCGGTTCTGCCCCAGACTCCCCAGGCCCCCGGAGGACTTACGGTAAACGAGCTGGTCTCCTTTGGCCGGTTTCCCCATCAAAAGGGCTTCGGAAGACTGTCGGAGGAGGACAAAAAGACGGTTCGGTGGGCGCTGGAGGCAACACGCCTGACAGGCTATGAAACCACCCCCGTGGACAATCTCTCCGGGGGACAGCGCCAAAGGGTGTGGATTGCCATGGCTCTTGCCCAGCAAACCGATCTCATCCTTTTGGATGAACCTACAACCTACCTGGACCTTTCTTATCAGCTGGAGGTTCTTGAGCTTTTGCAGCGCCTTAACTCCGAACAGGGCTGCACCATTGTTATGGTTCTTCATGACTTGAACCTGGCAGCCAGGTTTTCCCATTATATGGTAGCCGTTAGAAACGGGGAAATGGTCTTCAGCGGAACCCCTGAAGAGGTTATGCAGCATGAGGTGCTTAAAAAGACCTTTTCCATTGATGCCGAAATTGTTATGGATCCCCGTACCGGAAAACCGGCGTGCATAACCTATAACCTTATAAATGAAGCTTAACGGCTAAAAACGAAAACAAACCGGATAAAACAAGGGAGGTTTCAATGATAAAACTGGCCATCTATGGAAAGGGCGGCATCGGTAAATCCACAACTGTTTCCAATACGGCGGCGGCTCTTGCGGACCGGGGGCTCCGGGTGATGCAAATCGGCTGTGATCCCAAGGCCGA
>JAFADM010000143.1 GCA_023424865.1 Bacillota bacterium
ACCAGAACAGTAAGTTACATTATATTGCAAACGCAACTTACTTCTTTAACTTCCCGTGTTTACTGAATTGAATTTAAAGCTTATTGCAGTAGCTATAAAATCTGCTCGATAAAAACAGTCCGTTCAACTGCTAAATCAATATCCACAGGTAAGGTAAGTGGTCTGTTCACCCGGTTGTAATAAACTCTTACCAGCGGCCTGGGTCCAAGGTTTTGTCTCACATTAATAACAATTCCCACCTGCCCGGTAGACAGACGAACCAGGGAGCCCAGAGGATAGACAGCCAGATGGTTGGTAAAGGCCTCCACAATACGGCTGTCAAAATAAAAATTACCGCCCCCGTAAAGGTGTTCAATAGCCTGATAATGAGGTATACCTTCCTGAAGCAGAAGCCGGTTATATTGCTCGCAAACGGCAATGATTCTGGCACCAATAGGGATTTCTTCCTCCCCTATCTGATTGGGAAAGCCCTGGCAGTTCCAGCTTTCATGGTGGTGAAGGATATCCTTGCAGACCTCTCTGGGCAGACCTGCCTCCCTGGCCAGATAATAGCCATAGAGTGCATGTTCCTTCCAGGAATTCTCTTCATGCAGATTTCGCTGGGACTTTTTTATAAGCTGGGGCATTTCACAAAGGCCTATGTCATGCAGCAGCGCAGCCATGCCAACTTCGTGTACTTCTTCCGTATCAAGGTTCAGAACCCCTCCCACCAGAAGGCTCATGGCGCAGGTTTCAATACCGTGCCTAAGCAGAAAAGCATCATCAATAAGCTTCATACGCATGCAAAAATCCAGAACGGCAGGGTCTTTTATCAAATGATCCACCACATGAAGAGCCTGCTTTGCCACACTCAGCATCCCGTCGGAGGTGTTTGCCTCAATTTTTTCAGGAGCCAGGCGCAGGATCTCAGTCCGGATGCTTTTTCCAAGCTCCTTTGAAAGAGAGGAGGTGGGATCAATTAAAAGGGTATACCTCTCCGTTACGGCTACATGCTTAATTCCCCTATCTTTAAGAGAATGAATAAGCGAGTCCGACAATGTTGTACCATAATTCAGAAGCATGGTAGTTGTCCTGGGGATAAATACCGGCTCGGCCAGGACCATACCCTCGGATAGTTCACTGCATTCCAATCTCACCATATTCCCTCATCCTCTGCTGCATCTAATTTTTCAAATGTATTCAGCTTTATCTTTTAGTATCTGAAGCCATGGATAAACCATTATTAACGGGTTTGGAACTATTTTTGAGTCCCTTTTTTTATTTAAAGCTCATTCTATCACCCTTCTATTACACGTGAAGTAGTAGTCATGTTAAAAATCTGTTTATAAAGGGCTTCATACCCTCCGGCAAATAGCACTCCACCCGCTAAGCCCAGGCTATACCTGCGACCACCCAAGACCCATGAAGAGCGGCAGGTTCTTCCTGCAACCAGGAAGGAGGCTTGGGCGAGGAACAGGCTTTACCTGCCGTCAGTCACCCGGAAACCTTGTTTTATTGCAAGAAAAAAGGCACTGGCCATGCCAATACCTTTTTTGCAGCTCTTTGTTTGTCAGTATTAACAAACCGTTCCCTATTCAGCTTCCTGAACTAGGAAGGGAGTAACCCTTTCAGCCAGGCTTTTATCAAGCTCAGCCTCCACAAGGGCGGCCTCCTCATCGTAATCGACGGAATGTACCTTGCCGTTTTCATAAAGCCAGGGCAGTACCCCTCCCTCACTAAAGGGAATTCTGAGGGAAAGACGAATCCGAACCTGTCCCAGCATGTCTAAAAGCCGGGCCTTAAGTTCCTCAAGACCAATGCCCATTTTAGCGGAAATTTCAAGGGTTGCCCGATCGGTTTGCGGTTTCGATATCAAGCCTCCCTCCGGAAGCTTGTCAATCTTGTTATAGACAATAAGGGTAGGCTTTTCACCCGCCCCCAGCTCGCTGAGAATACTGTCCACAATACGGATATGATCCTCCACATAAGGATCCGACGCGTCGGCAACTATCAGAATAACATCGGCGTAAACCGCCTCTTCCAAAGTGGACTTAAAGGCATCCAGAAGATTATGGGGCAGTTTCCGGATAAATCCCACCGTGTCCGTTACAAGCACCACCTGCTTGTCATCCATCACCATTTGCCTTGTCGTGGTATCCAAGGTAGCAAAGAGCATATTCTCAGCAAACACATCCGCACCGCAAAGTGCGTTTAACAAAGAGGATTTACCAGCATTGGTATAGCCAACAAGGGAAACTGTAGGAACACGGTTTCTGCGCCTCTCCGTTCGAAGAATGCCTCTTTGCTTGCCTATTTCTGTCAGCTGCTCCTTAAGAAAAGTTATTTTTCGTTTAATATGACGGCGATCGGTTTCAAGCTTTGTTTCACCGGGACCCCGGGTACCGATACCGCCGCCCAACCGGGATAAGGCAAGTCCCTGCCCCATGAGTCGCGGCAGCATGTACTGAAGCTGTGCCAGCTCCACCTGTATTTTACCTTCCCGGGAACGGGCCCTCTGGGCAAAAATATCGAGAATAACCCCGGTTCTATCAATAACCCGTGTCCCCAGGAGCTCTTCAACGTTCCTCTGCTGGGAAGGGGATATTTCCTCGTCAAAAACCACCAGATCCGCATCCCGTGCCTGCACCAGAAGCCTTATTTCTTCTACCTTGCCCTTTCCCACAAAGAAGGCGGAGTCCTTGCCGTCTCTTTTTTGAATAACCCGGTCCACAACCTGGGCGCCTGCGTTTTCCACCAGTTCCTTAAGCTCCTGCATGGAAATATCCGCTTCGCTGACGCCCTGTATGGTTTGGGTATCCCCTGTTTTGAGACCTATAAGAATGGCTCGTTCCGCGGGATTATCCTCGCTTGCTCCCTGCTCCTTCAAAAAAGCATCGGCTTCCGAGATATATTCCAAAAGGGCGTCGAAATCCTCTTTGTCCTTCCTGTAGGGGCCAAAAATCTCCACATCCTCCGTTGCCACGGGTGACAGCACGGCCACATAAATTTCTTCGGCCTTCCCCTCTTTTACACCCAAGGCAGCCATGGAATCCAATCTAATTTGCTTTAAAGCCCCCAAATCCACTGCTGAGAGCATGCCGGTTCCGTTGGGATGGGTATGAATGCATCTGACACCGGAAAGGCGGAAACGGCTTCTTCTGCCCTGCGCCTCGTTGAGGCTTACGGTATTAACATCGCCTACACAAACATCGGTTATCTTGCCCTTGCGGTCCAGATACACAGCAATTTC
>JAFADM010000175.1 GCA_023424865.1 Bacillota bacterium
TCCGTCCGGTTCAAGAGATGCGGCATGATCCGTCCCTTTCCACGTCCTATTAAGCGTAAAATGCCTCTCGAACACCGACGCGCCGAGAGTATAAGCAGCAACATCAAGTGCAATCCCGGCATGGTGGCTTGAAAAACCTATGTGCCGGACTCGGTGTTGATACGCTTCCAGCAACCTCGTAATCTCCAGCAAGCACATATCCGAGTCGGGAACAGGATAACCGCTGGTGCAAGCCATAATTGTCAAATCCTTATTTCTGCCGTTTTGCTCAAAGAATTCAACCAGCTTTTTCTCTTCTTGCCGCGTTGTCATACCAATGGAAATCTGAATCTCCCCGCTATAATTATCACACAACCACTGCAACATTTCATAATCGTTGTTGCTTGCCGACGGCACCTTAATAAACAACGGGTTTAGCGACGCTATCTCCTTTGCACTCGTTAAGTCCCAAACAGAACAGGAATAAGTAATTTTTGACTCCTCACACCACTGCTTTAACTGCTTGTGCTGCTCAACAGTAAACTCCAAAAATTCACGATGCTCACCGTAAGTCTTGCCATAAGAGTTATACGGAATAGGGTGCGGCGAATTATACTGCTCCACAGAAAGCAGCTTTTTATTGCATCGTTTCTGAAACTTAACCGCATCTGCTTTACAAAATATCACCGCCGTTTGTATCATCTCGCGGGCTATTTCCATATCGCCCATATGGTTACAGCCGATTTCAGCTATGACATATGGCATTTCATAACGTATCATGTAAGCTAGTCCTTCCTGTCATTAATAAGCAAAGAAACTACACTATTATCTGACCCGCATCATCTGTTGTTGTTTCCCTGAATATACCCTTATAGCGTACCGGATTCACCATAATCACCTCTGTGTTAGGATAGCGAATCACTGCAAATTTCCTGAGGTCCTTATATATTTTCTCCATTTCATCATTTATGGAAAGAAGGGTTTTATTTCTGTCGACAGTTATAACTTCATTTAAATAATTGTCGCCCTCCTTCGAGTAATAGTTTGCGCCTGAATCACTGTACCCGTCACAGCCAACTAATAAAATTCTTTGCGGATTAGTAAAAAATGCAAATTGCATGGCAGGAAATATAACACTCCTTGCTCCATACAAAAAACTATATCTTATATCCGCACAAAAATTGTAGGTTGTTTCAACATCCGAAATATAATAAGTACAATAATTATTATTAGAAAATTCGCCGTAAGGGGGGGATATATTCCAGGTATTACCGATTAACTGTCCAATAAACTTAACACATTTAAGTTTTGAATAATTTTCTAAGTATTTCTTTCTGCCCTCCAGATGGACATCAAAACCGTTGCCCCAAAAATCATACTCAGAGGGGATATGCTGATTAAAATAGTAATCCAACTTAATCCTATCCTGGAACAACAATGAATTCAAACCAATATGGATATAATTCTCATTAAATGAATAGCGGTTCAAACTGGGTCCGGGAGCACAAACAACAACTGTTTTACCTTTATTTATGTCTTTATATTTATCAAATGACTGCTTATGTGTATCAGCAACAAGAGGCATGCTTTGGATAAGCATCGCTAATTTCTCGTAATGCTGCTGATTTTGAGAAAACAATCTCTTCAATTCGGACTTTATATCTACAGAAAAATCGGCTAAATAACCATTAATTGCTCTATATTCTTCTAATGACATTAAATAAATATTGCGATACCCGGCTGTCATTAAGGAAGAATTTATTGCCATTTTACTTTTTTCAGATAAAATGGCGACTACGAAAAGGATGTCCTCAGATTTATGTAGATCTTTTAATTCAATTACAGGTATTCCCAGTATGCTTGCCGGAGTATTCTGGTCTTTTTCAGTTACTACACAGTTCACTATTTTATCTGCCAGACCATTTGCGCTGCAATATTGCACCAGTAAAGAAGCAAACTCTCCTGCACAGTAGACTGCAAAATTGTCAGCCATTTGAACCCTTTGTCTAAAAACAGCCAGTTTATCATCCATTGTTACACCCCCACATGCACAATTTGCTTAACATACTCATATACCTTATAACCGCACTCCTTGCCAGTCAACCCATTCTTAGAAGAAGCTAATTCAGATTTTGGCAAGTCAGATGCGTTGAGTATATTCAGAAAGCTAGTCAGGGAAAGCCGGTCTTCACCAAGTAATATATGACTATTGTGCAATGAATCCAAAAAATATTGACGTTCAATACTATTGTCAAAGTCGTCGGACAGCTTTAACTTTGCATACCGCAGTTCTCCGCCTTGTTGATACTCAACAAACTGCTTGCTTCGGTTTCCAAATAGATATAGCTTGTTATCAGAAACCTTACATAAATTCGAATAGGCTATTCCTTCGTTTTGATCTGAGCATTCGACCGATAGGGTATCTATTATCACAAGATCCAACGTTTCAATATTTACTTGTATTACAAAATTAGTATTAGCCGGGATTAAATACAAATAATCGCCCAACACTGCCATATTTAAAAAGGAATTCTTCATTCCACAGGGTTTAAAGTCAGGCAGCTTGTCAGTGATACGGATTTCAGAACACTCTTCATTTTCTCTTTTCCATCGAATCAGCATATCGTTTTTCGTATCGTATAACCATAGGCTTGTGCCATCATACTCAATTAAAGAGAATGTTCTTTTTTCAGATCCAATTTTTTGCTCCTTGAACTTTCTTGTTTCGAGGTTATAAAAAACAACAATATTTGTATTACTGTGCAGATTAAAAGCAATCTCAGTCTTATTAAGCCTTTTAGCGAACCAACAAAGATAAAACTGCGAATCCGCGGAGGTAATATGACGACGGTACTTTGAATAGAAATAATCAAATAGCTCATTGTGGCAGGATATATTATTGTTGGTAATATCACAGACAACAGTTGTTTCATAACAACAGGGAACTAAGGTTAGGAGGCTGTCATTTATGAAGCCTGAAACAAACTTTTTAACATATTTTATTTGGGACATGTCGTTATCGAATCTTGACAGGCCAATGTTTATCTTTTCAAACTTCTTGTTTCTGGTATCATAAACACCAATTTCATGCGCTGAACAAGGGGTAAAATACAGCTTCCCATTACTCTCCGTTATAGTTGTGTATAAGCGAGCCCCATACATGTCTTCGTTGGGAAAACTCCCAATATAATCAACCTTAAGCGTTTGCTTATCCATAGCTAATAATGCATTGTATTCTATCGCCGAAAACCATAGGCGCTCACCGTCATCGTACAAATCAAAGATACTTAAATCGACCCGTCTAATACCGTTAACAGCGTCCCTAGTGCCCACCGATTGTATTAATACAGGTTTACCCGCAGCCTCGTAAAGCGCGACAAGCGAACTTCTGTCACCGAAGTAATAATCTGACATACAGATTGCCCGGTGAAGCAAGGATGTGTCGTCATAGACCCCATAAGGATCACTCTTATATTCCGCCACAGCTTGTTCATACTCTTTAGCCAGCTGGGGTCGCATGGATTGCAATGTCTGTTTAAATAAAGGATGCGGCCTCCACCACAGAACAACGTCATCGCGCTTTTTGAACACTTCAAGCACATGCCGCAGTTTCTTTAAGTATTGCTCATTGCCTGCCAGCATTGAGCCTATAGAAGTATTGTACAGCACAACCTTTTTTCTCTCACCCTTTGGGTTCTCAATTATACTCAGCCATTCTTCAGGGATATCAAAATCCTCTTCTCTGGCATTTATTACCTTGTCAAATTTGGGTGAACCCAGTGCAACAAATTTATCCTCAGGTTTACCGAACTTATTGCCGTAAGCCTTTCTGAACACATTTATATAAATAGCTCGTATCTTTTCCGATTGTAGAAAAACCTTGTGGGAATTAATACATCCTAATGTTTCAATAAAATGCTCTTCAACATCCCCATCACATACAAAATATGGAATATAGCACAGTAGATCCGTATACTCCCGTAATTTTTTGCTGTAGTAATTTGGGTGAACAGTGGTTACAAAATTCTTATCATCATAGGGGTTATGTATAAAAATAACATCCGGATGCCGTTCCTCAAGGTTATACTCCCACCAGGCTGTTATAGAAATACTCTCCGGATACTGCTGGCCATCATAGTGCATTGCGCCAAAAGCTCCGTTTGAAAGCTTGTCGTACCATGGAATAGGAACGACGTAGACATCACAGCAGGGATCCGCTTTTGCAGCCTGGTATACAGATTCAAAAGAATCAAACATACTTAGCTGATACGGAAAAAAAACCATCTCAATTTTGAGCGGTTTAAATTCCTCAATAACACTATCACTTATCTGATTAAGCTTTTCGGAAAGTTCTTTTAATCGTTTGACATTGGTAATATCAATACTTAAAAAATAGGCCGCCTCACAATATTCTTCCAGCAAACGAACTGTTTGTGTACCCTCTCCCTCCAGCCTTTCTATGTATTCACCAATTTCTAAAGCAAAATTCTGGCAATCAGCAAGGAGGCTTACCTTAGTGTCAGGCTCAAGTTGTTTTTGTATTTCACTATGTGCTTCCTTTAGAGTTAGTAGCAACTCGTTTATTTTTTTCTGCTGAAATTTACGCATTTAATTCCCCAGCCAATCACTAAGTATTAGTCTGTATATGCCTGAGAGTTCATAATGAGGCAATGGTCCAAGGTTTATAGGTTTATCTGTTTTCTACAGACATCACAACCATTTAACGATAAATATCTATCCGTTAACCTCATTATTTGCTTTACCTGGCCTCTTTGCTATCTTCATCGCTTCTTCCCAGGTATCCCGGAACTCCTTTGCGTAGCCAAGTATCTCCTCTAAAATAGTAAGATCCTTACTGACATTTGCCTCAAGCAGCCTTCGGTACATATACTCATACATAGCCTCAAGCCCCTTTGAAACCTCATAGCTTCTGTCCAATGTACTTAAAAACTCATGAACAATTTCCTGGGCCCTGACAATACTTCTGTTCGCCTCTTCGATGTTACCGCTGATAATGGCTTCTCTGCCCCTCATTATGAATTTTATCAAACCATTGTAGAGCATCAGCACTAACTCTTCAGGCTGAGCTGTATTCACGCTGTTTTGTTTATACTGATTATAAGCTTTAAAGGCCTGCATACTCTTTTATCCTCCACTAAACTTAGGATGGAAACCAGCTTGATATCATTGAGCTTTGGGCATTCATATTACTCAGTAAGGTTTCCAGCGTAGAAAACTTTTTATAATAAGCTGTTTCTTTATCTACTAATTTGTCCGCCAGTGCGTCAATACGATCATCAAAGTCATCCAGCTGATTCTTCAACACATTGCTGGTATACGTTGTGTCTCCCTCCAAGCCTGCCTTTTCAAGAAAGTAGCCCTTGTTTCCGTTAGAATCACGGAAGGTTGAAATATTGTCATTGATAATGTCCGATATTCTGTTAAAGACACCGGAATTCAGGTAACGCTCAGCTTTCTGCGCTGATGTAGCCGTCCGCTTGTATGTAGGATTTTCTTCGGACTCACCGTTCAAGAGATTGGCAACGCCATCAGGGTTATTTGCTAATGCGGTTCTTAGTTTGTCTTCATCCACATAAAGCTTACCGTTATCCTGATAGCTCTCAGAGGCAATTCCTAAATCACTCAGAAGCAATCCCGTACCTTTAACAGGTTCATAAAGAGCTTTACGCATGGCAAGCGTCAGATCGGAAATCAGGCTGTCATTCTTTAACAGACCGGTTTTGGCCTTGGATTCCCACTTTTCAATCTCCTCTTCTGACATTTCCTCTTTTTGAGCATCCGTCAGCGGCTGATAGTTCCTGTCATATTTTTCATTTACAAGGCCGTTCATGTTGCTAATCAACTCATTGTAGGATTCTACAAATGACTTAATAGCGTTTACCGCCGTATCCACATCCTGCTGAATTGTTACGGTTTCAGAGTTTCCGCTTTCATGAGCTTTTTTAACGGTATACGTAACTCCGTCGACAGTGATATTGTTAGAGTTTCTGGTTACAAGCTGGCCGTTTAATTTAATCATTGCGTCCTGGCCTTTATTCTCCTCTGATACAGGATTACTCACATCAATACCAAGGGCTTCAAAAAAGCCGCTGCCACCGCCTTCATAAGCAAGCTTCAGTGTATCTCCTGCTCCGGTCTGCTTGGAGGTAATGCTTATCTTATCCGTTAATTGGTCATACTTCATGACAACATTGGCATTCGTCGTACTGTTTACCCTGTCAATAACCTGTGAGAGGGTATCACTTTTATTAACTGTGATGAGCTTTCCGTTAATGGAAAATTCAATATTACCATCTGCGTCATAGACAAGCTCATTCCCGTCAGTCAGCTTTGAACCAAGCTGCTCTAAGGTACTTCCCAGGGAAATTCGATTGCTCAATAAGGAGCTGCCGATGCCCAACACTTCGCTACTGTCGCCTGAAAGGCCTCGCACAGAAAGGGATGTTGCACCGCTTCCCTCTCCCGTATTTAAGGACAATGCATCCCCATTAAATGAAACCTTAACCTTCTCTATTTGGGTAGTTCCGTCAGAACCGGTAACCGTTCCAAAGGCCTGGTTTATCTGAGTTTGCATGTAGGCAGTCAGATCCTCTTTATCACTGGTGCTGCCAGTGGTGCCTCCAGTGTATCCGTCAAACGAGATGGTTTTAGTAACCCCATCCAGTATTACCTGCAGGCTTTTCCCACTAAGGGAATCACCCCAAGTAATTTCATTTCCCTCAATCTCTTTGCTTATTGAGCTTCCCGAAACTGCCGTTGCCGCCTTTGCCACCTGTAAAACCTCTATGGTGTTAGAGCCTACGGAAGCCGAGCTGGTGGCCGTAGCCGACACATAGGCTGAATTTGTAGTTGTTGCCGAGCGTCCGTTAAGTGTCGAGGAAGACAGCATGTATGTCGAACGGTTTACTATATCAAAATATTTTGTCTGGAAGGTCTTAAGCTTTGAGATAACGGACTGATAAGATTGCTGCTTCCATTCAACCAGTTGCCTCTTTTGTTTTAAGGAATTCAACGGAATCGTTTCAGCATCCATTAATTGCTTGATAATTGATTCCGTATCCAGTCCGGAAAAACCGGTCAGTCGCATGGCATTTGTATAACCTGTATAAGAGGATGAGCTTGATTGTACCGAACTCATAAACCTGAACCCCTTTCATCAAGTGAAATCATTTACCTTTAAATTTATCGGCGCCTTCCATGAAAGGAAGACAGCCGTCAACTCTCCATGGCCTTACTTGTTCTGTTCGATTATTATATCGGCATAACCCTATAAACGTTTAATACCCATATAAGTCTCTCTGCGAACCAATTTAATTCTCTTTAGTTCTCTTTAGCTCTCTTTAAGCTTCCGGGGTTTACAGACGGCTGCATAATGTCGATAATATAAAGGGCAAGTATCCAGCCAGAACACATGAAAAAGGAGTCGGCATGAGAATTTCAGCCTGCGTTATTACTAAAAACGAAGAAAAAAATATAGAACAGTGCCTAGCAAGTTACAAGGATTTTGTTGATGAGATTATACTTGTAGATACAGGTTCTACAGACAACACGGTTAATCTTGCAAAGGCCTTAGGCGCTAAAACCTACTTCTTTGAGTGGTGTGACGATTTTTCCGCAGCAAAAAATTATGCACTCGAGCAAGCAACAGGTGATTGGATTATTTTTCTTGATGCCGACGAATACTTTCAGGATGGCTCCGCAAAAAGACTCAACAAGGTCTTGAAGCAAATCGATGCTTACAACGCGTCCCAGACTAAAGGAAATTCGGCTCAAAATACAGGCAATGCGGTATCCCTTGTCCATTTGCGGAAATACAATATCGACGCTCTTACAAATAAGTCCCTGGGTTATGAAACAAATGACCGGATTTTCCGTTCTAATTTACGCTATCAGGGAAAAATACACGAAACCCTTTATTCTCCCGATGCTTCAAAAACCATCGGACTTTTCGTTAAGGATGTTGTTATTATCCATACCGGCTACTCCGTGGATCGTGTCAAAACAAAGCATGAAAGAAACATTGCCTTGCTTTTAAAAAAAGACGGGAGTGAACGCGGCAGTCTGGAGTACTATTACATAGCATCCGATTATCTCGCTCTTGAATGCTATGAAAAAGCTTATGAATTTGCCTGCAAATCCATCGCTATGCCTGATTTTGAAAGCCTGGTGAGAAACACCGGCATTTTGTATAAGGTACTATCAATAAAAATACAGGCAATGTCTCATATCGCATCCTTTTCTGACAGCGATTTGCTCCAGGCCGCCAAAGAGGCTTTGGCCTTTTTCCCTGAGCATCCGGAGCTTAAGTACTTTGAAGCCTATGCCTATTTTCGCTCCTTCAGGCTGGATGAGGCACTTACATGCTATTTTGAGGCCATAAAGCTTGATGCAAACTGGGATGATGCAATACATAGCAATACCTTCACCTTTTATTTGGAAACGATTTTATTTAACATAACTCAAATTCATTATCTTAAGCAGGATTATTTACAAGCATTGGAATACGGCAAGCTGGTTCTAACGGAGAATCCCAGGCATTCCGGCGCTTTTGCCATAATAATGTCAATCCTTCATGAGGAATCGGCTTCGGATATCCTTGCTATTCTCAATAAGCTTTACCCCTCCCCGTCTTTGGAGGACATTCTCTTTATTTTATCCCAGCTTAATCTGAGCAAGGCGGTGGAGCCGTTTTTATACTACTATGACAAGCTGTCGGCCGACGATATTTATCCTGTTCATTTGCTGAGTCTTTTGCTTTATCAAAAGGAGTATGCCTATTGCTCTGATTTGGCTTTATCACTTTTTGACAAGACTAATGAACTCCATTTTTCCCGAATGAGTACCGTTAGCCTGCTGCTCTTACAAAACAAAGAAGCTTTTCAAAAGGCTGAAACCTACCTATATTCCTTCCATCGCTTTTTGCTTAACTGCTTTTTTAATAAAAGGGCTGTCAGGTCTCTTGACGACTCTGAGACAAACGAGCTAATCGAGCTAATGCGATTACTTATGCATTACAGCACGGATTCCAATGCTGCGCTTGATATCTTCCTGGAGCTTCTCCACCCCCTTCTTGGTGAATTGTCTCCTATACTTTTTGAAAATTTTTCATCCTGCAATATGTACAATTATATGACAGCGCTCTACACCAAATACTCCGCCTCACTCTCAGCCCCTTATTTGCTGACAGAGCTATCTGGATATTACTGGAAACAAAAAAGCTTTGCACTTGCGGCAGAATATCTTGAAAAAGCTTTGCAATCAAACATTGAAGACCACTTGGTTATTCAGTTTATTAAATGGATATACCGAGATAAGGATTGTGATGCTGATACAAAAAATAAGCTGGCATCACTACTTGACAAATATAATTTTCAGCTATAAAACTTTTTCTCACCAAATAACATAAAGAAAGGAAACCATCAATGAAAATTTCAGCTTGCGTTATAACAAAAAACGAGGCTAAAAACATCGAACGGTGCCTGTTAAGCTATAAATCCATTGTTGATGAAATTATTCTGGTCGATACCGGTTCAACGGATAACACCGTTGCCCTGGCTGAGGCTCTTGGAGCTAAAAGCTACCTTTTTCAGTGGTGCGACGATTTTTCCGCCGCTAAAAACTATGCCCTTGAAAAGGCCACCGGGGATTGGATCCTTTTTTTAGATGCGGATGAATATTTTGAAGAGGGCGGAGCTTCAATATTATTGAGAGAACTTAAGAGGATTCACAGCAATCCGGCAGTCAGCATTGTTCACCTTCGTATGAATCATATCGATGAAGACACAGGTAAACTGCTATCCTACCAAACGAGCAGCAGAATTTTTCGCTCCACTTTGCGTTACAGCCGTCCAATTCATGAGCAGCTCTATTTAAACGGCACAACTTCCTATAAGGGTATTTTTCTGCCATCACTATTGCTATATCATACAGGCTATTCCCCAAGCATTCTCAACTCAAAGCATGTCCGAAATATTGAGCTATTGATGAAAATACCTGAAGAAGAACGCAATTGCCTTGATTTTTATTACATTTCTTCAGATCAAATTTCAATCAGGAATTTTCGAGGAGCTTATGAAAATGCGGTTAAATCCATTGACGCTCCTGATTATAAAAGCCTTTTACCTACCCATGGCCTTTTATATAAGGCATATGCGTGCAAAATGTATGCCATGACCCAACTGAACGAATTCTCAGCTCAGGATTTGCTGCTTGAAGCCCGCAAAGCCCTGGATATTATTCCCAAGCATCCTGAATATAAGTACTATGAAGGCCATGCCTATTATCAGGCTTATCGCTGGGACGAAGCATTGGCTTCTTGTTTGGAGGCTATTCAATATAACCTCCTTTGGCAGAGCATCGAGTATGGCAATGAATTCTCCCTTCATAAGGCCGATATCCTTACAAATATTTCATCCATGTACAACATAATGAATGACAGCCCACAAGCCTTTGAATACGCTGTATTGGCCATAAAAGAAAAGCCCTATAATAAAATCGCCTTTGACACCCTTTTTTCTGCAATAAAAGATGAAAAGCCTGTAGAAATTATTCAGTTTATTAATAGCCTGTATCCTGAGCTTTCGGTAAAGGACATTCATTTTTTGCTTCCCCGGCTCCAAGCCAGAAAGGCTGAGGTCCCCTATTTTTACTATTTATCCAAGCTGCCTGAAGAAGAGATGGATGTTAGCTATTACTTGACTCTGCTCCTTTTCAGGGAAGAATACACACAGTGTGTCAACGCTGCCTTGCAAGCTTATCAGGATACCGGTGATCCCCTTTATATGAGACTTTCCGCTGTAATTCTTATGCTTTCAGACAAACGGGAGCTCTTCCAAAGCTGCGCGGATAAGCTGGATGCTTTCTACACTGATTTTCTAAACTTTTACTATCAAAGTAAAACCTTTCGGCTGTTTACAAAGGATGAAGTAGATGAATTAAGAGCCTTTTTCCATCTATTAGTTTTATACAGCCTGCGTTCAACTTATGCCGTTGACAAATGCCTCCAGCTGCTGGAGGCTCAGGCAACACTTTTCTCCTTTGATTTTTTAACAGCCTTTTCGGCTTGCGATATGCAAAATCATAAAATCAAGCTCTATCAGTCGGATTCCATTGGCTTTAATACTGTACTTATGCTTGCGGAGATAGCCAACGTTCTTTTTAAGGCAAAGCAATACGAAAACTGTATTCATGTTCTAAAAAAGGCACTAATGCTTAATCCCGCACATTACCTGCCTCTTCAAATGCTTAAATGGCTATTAAGGGATCCTTCCTGTGATTCTGCAAGCAGGAAAAACGCCGAATCACTTGTAAACAAATATGACACACCCTTCCTTACATAACAAAAACAACTAAGCGTTTAAGACTTAAGGTACAAAAAAAGAAGCCGATTGCATTGCAACCAGCTTCTTTTTTTGTACACCCCGTAATGCTACGGAGATTAGAATCTTAAAATTAACCCAGAAGCTGCAGAACTCCCTGAGGAACCTGATTAGCCTGAGCCAGCATTGCTGTGGAAGCCTGGCTGAGAATGCTGAACTTGGTGAAGGTCATCATTTCCTTAGCCATATCCACGTCGCGAATACGGGATTCAGCGGCGCTGAGGTTTTCAGAAGCGGTGCTCAGGTTATTGATGGTGTGCTCCAGTCTGTTCTGAACAGCACCAAGCTTGGAGCGTTCCTTGGAAACAGTCTGAATAGCATCATCAATTGCGGTAATAGCTGATTGAGCAGAACCAAAATTGCTGATTGCCACGCTGCCAGAATCAACTTCTAAAGTTGCTGCATCCATGGAACCGATATTGAAACTCATTGTATCGTTCTCATTAGCGCCAACCTGTAACTTGATTTCCTGCTTGCCGTCAGCATAATTGCCCTTTAAGATATACTTATTGTTGAAGGTGGTCTTCTCAGCAATACGATCAATTTCATCCTGCAATTGGGTTAATTCCTCTTGCAGCTTGTGAAGGTCTTTTTCATCGGCAGCTCCGGCAGCTGTACTAGCTGTAACACCGTCGTTGGTTCCGTTGGAAGCCTGAACAGCCAGCTCACGCATACGCTGCAGAATAGAGTGGGTTTCAGCCAAAGCGCCTTCAGCGGTCTGGATAAGAGAAATACCATCCTGAGAATTCTTAACGGCCATATCAAGACCCTTAATCTGAGCTCTCATTTTTTCGCTGATTGCAAGACCTGCGGCATCATCACCGGCACGATTGATTCTGTAACCGGAAG
>JAFADM010000196.1 GCA_023424865.1 Bacillota bacterium
AATGTGGCCAAATTCCTTCGCGTGGATTCCGATATTACCGGAAGCATGAAGGGAGAAGCCTTGAGCGAGGATGAAAGCAAATCGCTTAAGGAAAACCTGGAAAAGATTTTCCGTGAGGCAACCGGCAAGGAAGCCCTTAAGATTGATGTGGAGAGCCTTAAAAACGAGGGTACTCCGGCCATCATCCTTTTATCGGAGCAATCCAGGCGTTTCCGTGAGATGAGCCGTTCCTTCGGCGGTGGCATGAATACGGCGGATTTATTCCCCAATGAAGAAACACTGGTATTAAACAGTAAAAATGTACTGGTTAATAAAATAATAGAGCTGTACGGCGATGAAGCCAGAAAAGACGATGCCCTGCTTGCTGCCAACCATGTTCATGATCTGGCCCTTCTAAACCACAGACAGCTTGAACCCGACGCCATGCTTAAATTTATGGAAAGAAGCAATACCCTGCTTTCGAGGCTGCTATGACCCTTAAGGACTTTTATTATGAGCTCCCGGAGCAGCTCATTGCCCAAAATCCCCTGGAGCGAAGAGACATGTCCAGGCTTCTCGTGCTTGATAAGAGCACGGGAAGCCTTTCCCATAAGCATTTTCATGATCTGGCGGACTATCTTAATCCAGGCGATTGTCTGGTTGTCAATAACACCCGTGTTCTGCCTGCCCGGCTGTTCGGCGTAAAAGAAGGCAGCGGTGGTAAAATTGAGTTTGTCCTTTTGAAAAGGCTTTCGGATGACTCCTGGGAGGTTTTGTTAAAGCCGGGCAGAAAGGCTCAGCCTAAAAGCCGTTTTGTTTTTGGGGAAGGGCTTTTAAAGGCTGAGATCCTTGAGGTGGTTGAGGGCGGAAACCGGATTGTCCGCTTTGAATACGACGGAGTTTTTGAAGAGCTATTGGATAACGTAGGGGTAATGCCCCTGCCCCCCTATATTAAAGCCACGTTAAAGGATAAGGAACGCTACCAGACCGTTTATTCCAAGATTAACGGCTCTGCCGCCGCCCCTACTGCCGGCCTCCATTTTACCAGGGAGCTTTTTAAAGCCCTTGAAGAAAAAGGGGTAAAGGTGGCTGAGGTTACACTGCATGTGGGGCTTGGCACCTTTAGGCCTGTGAAGGTTGAAAATATTACAGAGCATGTCATGCACAGCGAGGCCTACAGCATAAGTCAGGAGGCCTGTGACAGCATTAACCGCACGAGAGCGGAGGGGCACAGGGTTTTTGCCGTGGGAACCACCAGTGTCAGGGTACTGGAAACGGCCTCCGATGAAGAGGGCAAGGTTTCTCCGGGTATGGGTGAAACGGCGATTTTCATTTATCCCGGTTACCGGTTTAAGGCCGTGGACGCTCTTATAACCAATTTCCATCTCCCCGAGTCTACGCTTTTAATGCTGGTCAGCGCTTTTGCCGGGAAAGAGCATGTGCTCAACGCCTATAAACAAGCCATTGATGCGGAGTACCGCTTTTTCAGCTTCGGTGATGCTATGCTTCTTGTTTAAAAAAATTTGCTTTTCAGCATCTTTTCCCCTTTTCAAAGGTCCAGGAGACCGGATTTCAGTTTGACAAGGGGGATTAAAGAATTTATAATCGATCCAGAATGCGATACGCGGTATAAGCTGTGTTTATCGCTGTTTTTTTGAAATACCGTACTGCTGCCGTTGGGAGGGGAAACGGAATTCTAATCCAATTCTAATGCCTATTCCATGGTATTATCATGTAGCTTAGATATAATGCCTTTAGATTGAATGATAAAAAATCCTTTATGCAAGATGAAGCGGAGGTATTAATTAATGAGAAGCAGCAGTAAATACATTTTGGGCGCCATACTGGTTATTTTTGGGGTGCTCATGATTTTTGGCAATATTGGTTTTCTGGACATGTCCTGGCTGGTTAATATAACCTGGCCCATGCTCCTAATCATGGTAGCCTTCTTTTTCTTCCTGGGGTACCTTTCCAAAGGACCTAAGGAGGCCGGACTTCTTGTTCCGGCAGGAATTATTATGACCGTTGGCGTGGTGTGCCTTATAGGCGAAGCTTTCAATAACTACGATTTGGTATGGCCCGGTTTCATCCTTGCTCCTGCCGTAGGCTTGGGACTGCTTTACCTGTTTGGATCGAGAGAGAGCGGGCTTTTGGTTCCCGTTGGTGTCCTGATGACGGTAAGCGCCGTATGCTTTGTATCCATGATCTTTGATATATGGCACATTACCTGGCCCGGCTTTATAATGGCACCGGCAGTGGGGCTGTTTATGCTTTATCTTGGTGAGAGACGTTCCAATGGCTTGTTAATACCCGTTTTCATACTTACGGCCATTTCGGTAACCCTGTTTTCAGTTTTCTGCCTCCCCTTCTTTGCAGGAGCGATTAAATACATGCTGGGTGGCTTGCTTATTCTGGCAGGACTGGGTACCATTCTTAAAAAACCGGTGCGTAAGAACAACTATGGAGGCTCCTACGACTCTGAAGGACAGGATTACGACCAGGACGATTTTGGACGAAGCTAAAAGCTGACAAGCGAAGCCACAGCGTTCACGCTGAAGATAGCTTTAGTACCTTATGGATGATAGTCGTCAAAAAAACCAAGTTATTTCATCGGCGACTTTTTCCAATTGGGTCGCGGGCTTAGCCCGCTCTAATTATGGATAAGATCCATGAAAATAAGGAAAGGGGATTGTATGCCCGCAGTTAAATACGAACTTATTAAGGTGTGCAAGCAGTCAGGCGCTCGTCTTGGCAGAGTGCACACCCCCCACGGAAGCTTTGACACACCGGTGTTTATGCCCGTGGGTACCCAGGCAGCAGTAAAGGGCATGTCCCCCGACGAAATGAAGGCGGTAGGTACCTCAATTCTTTTGAGCAATACCTATCACCTCTTTTTGCGTCCGGGGCATGAGCTGGTAAAGGAAGCCGGAGGCCTCCATGGCTTTATGAACTGGGACAGGGCTATACTAACAGATAGCGGTGGCTTTCAGGTTTTTTCTCTGAGCAACCTGCGCAATATTAAGGAGGATGGGGTAACCTTCCGTTCCCATATTGACGGTTCAAAAAAATACCTGTCGCCGGAGCTTTCCATTGAGGTTCAAAATGCCCTTGGCGCGGACATTATTATGTGCTTTGACGAGTGTGCGCCTTATCCCTGCGAGTACAACTATGCCAAGCGTTCTATGGAAATGACCACACGGTGGGCGGCACGCTGTAAAAAAGCCCATAAAAGGCCGGAGGATCAAGCTCTCTTTGGCATTGTTCAGGGAAGTACCTATCCCGAGCTCAGAAAAGAGAGTGCCAAGCAGATTACGGAGCTGGATTTTCCAGGTTATGCCATTGGCGGCTTAAGCGTAGGTGAACCCGGTGCCATAATGAATGATATGCTGGAACACACCGTGCCCCTTTTACCGTCGGACAAGCCCCGTTATCTTATGGGAGTGGGAAGTCCGGATTATCTCATTGACGGAAGCATCCGGGGTATTGATATGTTTGACTGCGTTCTCCCCACAAGGATTGGACGAAACGGCAGCATTTTCACGAAAAACGGTCGGGTTATTGTCCGTGATGCCAAGTATGCCAGAGATTTTTCACCTATGGATGAAACCTGTGATTGCTATGCCTGCAAGAATTTTTCCAGGGCCTATATCCGCCATCTGTTTAAAACAGGGGAGCTTCTGGGACTGAGGCTTGCAACCTGGCATAACCTCCATTTTCTGATTTCTCTGATGGCAGACATCCGTCAGGCTATTATGGATGACAGGCTCCTGGATTTCAGGAAAGAGTTTTTTACCCGCTACGGTTACCCTGTTTAAAGCTGGAAATTAGGGGAACCCTAAAAGTGGAAAAGTTATGCTATTTTTAGCCGCTTTTTCATTGCGGTAACCGCATTATTCCTGTATAATGAGTGAGCGAGCCAAGCCTTCCGGCTTACAATCGGCAAGCTTTTACCTGAATTAGTACCTTATAGTTCAGAATCAACAATAAAAACATGTATTGCACAGATAATGCTGAGCTATGGGTTTGCGGGCATAGCCCGTTTCAGATTCTGACTCATCATATGGAAATTGGTGCAGACAAACAGTCGTTTATATTGTTATGTTTAATTAAGAATAAATCGATTCCTACGGAGGTTAACCCATGCAACTGTTTAATTC
>JAFADM010000223.1 GCA_023424865.1 Bacillota bacterium
TGTCGAAACATTAAAGGCCTTTGTAATCTCGCTGATTGTCATAAGTTTCATTCATTTGCCTCCTTTCTGAAATCATTGTAATGGATGACACGACGTCAAAGTCAAAGGGTTTTGATAAATATTTTTAAGAATTTTGAAATTTTCTATAAGGTGAATTTACAACCAGGCTTCTTACAGGGTACCCTCTGCTCCCTGCCAGTCGACAAGAAGATTGTACCGTTCTGTTATAAACTGCAAAACACAGTAATTGGGGTCAGCCGGGCCGCTGAAATGATTTACAAGACCATCGTACCACATCTCCTTTTTTACATCGGGATCTGTTATTATTTCAATGGTTCCAACCAAGCTGACATTGTACGCCCCGTCCTTGTTAAAACAGACACTGGCACGGTTACTGTTTGCTATACGTTTTGCCTTGTTGCTTTCAACCCCGGTACAAAAGGTCAGACGTTCAATTCCTTTCGCCTTGGATACAGTGATGGTTGATGCTGTTGGATAACCCTTTGCGTCAATAAGTGCCAACACACAGTAGCTGTCATCTCTGGTATTTTGAGCGACAATTTCTTCTGCTTTTAAAATAAGCTCTTTACTCATTCTCTAACCTCCATAGCTTTTTCAACCTTTAATAAACCTCATCATTCTTTTTTGTTCAACGTTAGGATTCAGAATAAAAATACGTTCCTTTATTTCTGCAAGGGCTTGCACTTGATCCAAATCGGAAGCTTTGCTAAATATCTCTTCGCCCCAAAAGCTTTCGGTTGTACAAAAAACGGTTGATGACCAGCCGTATTCCTCACCCCTTTGGGAGATCTTCTGCTGCCTTCCGCACATCGTTAGAAACATTTTCATTTGCAGTTCTATCAGAGCTCGCTCAAATTGGGCCTTTTCACTTTTCCCAAAGCCCCCAAACTGCTTTATGTCATGCAAGGGCAAGGTTCCATGATCACGGACGACATTATAAATGCGTTTCGCGCAATTGCTTACAATACCATCCTCATAGGCGCTTTCAAAGCTCCTGTTTTCACGGCGAACCGCAATAAAAAACGGTGCCCATTCTTTTGTGATATAACCGCTTTTATTAAAAAACATCTTTGCATAAGCGATATCATCACGTTCGTCCAATACCCTCATACGCCATTCCCACGGATCGTTTTCAGGATCGCCCGTATGCCAGCGCACAGGTGTTTCATAAGGCGGATGCTCATTCCAGCTCCATGGAATAATTGAAATAATCCCTTCGCTGTTTCCGCCTCCCATTGAAAATCCAACGGCCAACAGAACATCTACAAAGTCGTTAAAATTTCTAATTGGCTTATTATCCAAGTGCTCCCCTCCTTTTCTCCTTGTTAAATAATAACCTTGCCAACAAGACAACTGCTTGTCTTGTTCATTTATGAGCTTTAATAATATTTAACTGCAGCTTATAGCGTCTTGTTTAATCGTCGTCATTTAATATGCCTAAATGGGCTTATTCAGCTTTAAGATGCCTAAATGGGCTTATAATGAACTTCATGGTATTGTGCTTGCCATAGCATACAACTCGTCATGGAGGCTTTCAACATCATAATCAATATTGCTTAATATTGTTATTGAAAGATTTTTGTCTCTGTCGTATGACGTAAAAAAGTTAGCGCCGGGATCACAGCCTTGAAACGATGGAATTTTACCATCCAGGAGCCATACGCCATAGCCATAGCAATTTTCATCAACCTGGGGAGACAGCATTTGTTTCAGCATAGCTGCACTGATTAGCTTTTCGCCCAGCAAAGCATCCCAGAATTTTTGGACATCCGGGGCGGTGGTAAACGCTCCGCCTGCGCCGGTTCCTTTTGCGTCAATACTAAAGATATTTGTCCTGTAATCGTTTTTCTCATCGTCGTAGATGTAAGAAAAAGCGCACTTTGCTGGTAATCTGTCAAGCTCATAATACCCGGTATTCACCATAGCGCAGGGCTCAAAAATAACTTTACGCAGATATTCATCAAAGGGCATTTTTACAACGGCCTCGATCACCAAACCTAAAACGACATATCCAGTATTATTGTACTGAAAGCTTTGCCCTCTTTGATACATCATGGGCTTATTGATAAACAGGGGAATAATATCTGCAGACTTCCGGATGCGATAATTAGGAAAATCCTTCCACAAATCTTCATATTCGTGCATAACCGTTTCATCGAAATAATCAGGTATGCCGGAGGTATGATTCAAAAGCTGTCGAATAGTGATTTGAGGATCGATTTCCTTTAAATCAAAATCCAGTAAATCACCTATAGTGGATTCAAATTGAATAGCTCCTTTTTCAATAAGGCCTAGAATTGCAGTGGCAACAAAAACCTTGCCCGCAGAAGCTGTTCCAAACTTTGTTTCAGTCTCGTTGGGAATTTTATTTGCCTTGTCCGAATATCCAAATCGGTCGCTAAAGATGTTTTTTCCTTCTTTTACAATAGAAATTACTCCGCTGAATGCTTTATCAATAGAATGATTCCAATTCATAGATGATGCCTCCCTTTGCAAATTTATTTGGTAAAAGGCAGCGGTTTTATCATATTGAAAACCGCATGAAATAAGCGTCTTACAGGATGACAGGTTTTCTTCATCCGGCTGAACGATAATTTCTTTAGCTTGTGTTTCTTCACAAATTCTATCAATGAGTGCTTGTACGACCTTTTTGCCATATCCTTTATGTAGATAGCTTTCTTCACCTATCAAATAATCTATGCTATAGATTTCATCGGGAGCTTGTACAGAGTACCAATCTTCGCTTGCGTTGTAACAGTCGTAATACTGGCAAAAACCAATGGGCTGCCTGTCCTTCATTACGATAAAATGGTGAATGAACGCAAAATTACCCTTTCTCTGTTTTATCTCGTCAATCCAGTCTTCAGGATCTTCGTACCAACGCAAGATATATGGCTTATGAAGCCATACATTCATAAGTGCAATGTCTGTCTCTTCTATTTTTCTCAAATACAAATTACTATCACACATACCTATACTCCTTCATATATTCTATTTTAACAAATTTGCAATCATTAAACAAAAGAGTGCCCAGCCAAGCTTTATAGGCACTGAGACCTCTAGCGGAATTGGCCAATACACCCAAGCCACTCGATATAAAAGCATTTATCGATAAGTGTATCGGCTTATATATAATTCTGTATACCCATTAATCTGTATACCCATTCCAAAAAAGCAATTAACGAATTGGGACGTATACAGAAAATAGAACCTGAAATCATGAGCTACTTTGCCGTTTATGAGGTTATGCTCTTTTCTTCTATTGTGAAAATTTTTGACATTCCGAACATCAGCAAACGGAATCCAGGTGAAAAAGTTTATATTGTTTATACTTTTGCTGACATATTGGGACAAGAGCACGCTTTTAATTCTAACAAGAGCATAAATTTGGACGTACTGCGGGAAGAGGTAACTCATATGCTAATTAATTTGCTGCTATCCTCTTAAAGCGCTATAGAACTTAAGCTGCATACTGGCTTCCCATTTCCACATACCTGTGGTCCATCTAAAGAAATCCATAATAATAACCATTTGAATATTCGTTAACGCGTTTTAAATTGCGATAGAAATTCGTCAAAATAGCCGTAAAACTCTTCTTTATTCGCTAAATGAACATTATGATCCGGGTGTGACATCTCGCGAGCAAGACAATTGGGGATTAAAGAATTCATTTGGGTAAAATCCTCGTCAGATACTGCCCCACCGCCCTTTGCTCTAATCAGCAATACAGGACACTTTATTTCAGGGAGTATGCTGAACCAATTTTCATCATATGCTATATTGGCAGCAATAGCCTGAGAACTGAACATCATCTGATAGCCTTCTACAGTTTCTAAAAGACTGTTCATAAAATACTGATATTCCAGTTCAGACTCCGAAGAACTTCTAATAAACGACATAGCTTCGCTCAGACTGGAAAACGGCAAAGGCCAATCTTTTGTTATCGGATCAATTGGCAGGATTTCATTGGGTGGCAACGCACATGGTTTTTCAAGCCCGTTTGCTGATTTATCAAGTATGGCCAGACCCCTTACATGTTCAGGATAAAGCTTTGCAAAAAAGGATGCAATTCGTCCACCCATGGAGTGTCCTATGATTATGGCCGAATCGATCTTTAGCAAATCCAGAAGTTCAAAAACATCCTCTGCCATCTCTTCAGGAATGTACTTCGACACGGGTTTACTGCTTAATCCATGACCTCTCTGATCTAAAGCTATAATGCGATATTGATTTCCGTAGTGCTGAATGAAGTCATACCAAGTCTCTGCTCTTCCCCACCTTCCGTGGAGACATACAATAACTGGTCCCTCGGTTTTTGTATCAAAATAGAACGCATCAATACTCTTCAGCTTGGAAACGGTCCTGTATATTTTAACTTTCTCCATCCTTGTTCACCTGTCCCTGTACTTAATTAATTTATTTTTGTCAACACTCTGCAATGCACATAATTAACTATTTTCCCATCAATCCATTGCCTTCAAATAAAAAACAACGGGTCTTATTCCATCGGTACAGCAAAGTATCTGCTCTCCATCCTGATTATTCCATGGAGCATAGCTTGCGCCTGCTGAAAGGGCATTAATCCCTCTGTAGATGTCGATCCATGCCCATGGACAGAAGCCTGCAGGCATTTCCGCACTGCCCTCATAAACAAATATGTCACCTTCATTAAGTAACGAGCACGGGCCAACCTCTTTTCCATCGGTTAAATACTTTTCTGCATATTGTGCATAGTATTCTTTTTTAAGTACAGTGATTTTAACTTTTTTCATTTTTCATCCGCTCCAAAGAATTTATACTCTGCGATTTCTGATTATACGAAATGATTTCTGACAACATTATATCGAACATACGTTCTAAAATCAATATGTTTTATAATAAAACAGAGTGGAATCGAACATTATTTGTAATTTTATATTATTGAATATAAATACAAATAGTCTGCTGAAGAGAAGCATTCGTTTTAATATCGTTTTAATATAGAAATAAGTATCCAAATATAAAAGCTAGGGAATGATAGTTTATATTTGAAGGAGCACCTCTAAAAGGAGAAGAAGATGATGAAAAACAGAACAAATAAAATAATTATTATTTGCAGTATTCTTCAAATTATCATTGGTACGATAGGAATAATAGCTATTATTTTTCTTGTCGCCACCGGCGATAAACTAGTACCGTGGCTGCCTGCCGCAATATTAGCGGTTCTTCTTATCATTATAGGTATACTCAATATAAGGATTTGGATGCGAAGGCATTAATTCATCGCGTATTAATTACTTAATAAGCGTATTTTTTTAGTGAAACAATATGATTTCTTATCAAAACCCTTACGTTCATAGAAATTGTGTGCATTTGTTCGTTGAAACCCACTGTTCAGTATGAAATAAGAAAGTTGGTTTTCCAAAGCATAATCCTCTGCAAATTTAAGAAGTTTAGTACCAATTCCTTTGTTTTGATGATCTTTTCCAACAGCAAGGCCATTAATTTTCAGATAACCTGTTTCAAATTCTATTGCCATTGTTTTTACAGTGGTTATGAAACCAACTACTTCATTATCCAGTAACGCTACGAAGGTTTTATAATCATTATTATTATTCATTCTTTCAATTCTTGATCCAAATTGCTCCGGGTTTATATTAAGCCCCAACTCATGGTTCCATAACAATATTACTTCAGAATAATCTTTAGGTTCTATTTCTCTAATTTCAATATCCATAATCGTCCTCCATCAGAAATCAGATATATATTTAAAATATCAGCACCTGGAAGCTTTTTAACCGGTCTATATAAAAACATGGCCGCGCTTCGCTTGTGATAACAAGTACAGATTAACAAATACCCTGGGAATCATGGGCTCACGCTATAATAAACTTAATCCGTTATAACCTCGCCATGCAGGCATACCCGTCCGGCATCCGGACATTTGGCATCGAAGCACTTTTCTCTTGATTCACCATAGTCTAAATCCCCTCCGTTCAGTAGTGTATAAACAGAAGGATAGATTACATTCCAAAGCTCGTGGCACAGTGGTGGACAAATATCCTCAATGATGTGTGTATCACCAGTTTTGTGATAACCACATCTGCATTTTGCATTTGTAACAGTTAATTTGACCTTTCTCATCTGCAAGCCTCACACGACATACTTCCAAAGATTTATTTACATTACCATACTAAGGCCTTCCTTCAATTTTAGCAAGCGCATTTACTCAAATAAAAAATAACGAAAGAATGATAAATGAAAAGCGGGTACAAGATATAAATAAATGCTAATGATAGTCAAAAGCGGCTTTTCAGGGCAGATTAAAGCATCAGATTATGATTGCAACGCAATGAATTAAGGAGATTGAAGAATGCCGATCTATCGAGATGTTATGTATATACATTTAGACACCAGACAGACTGGCCAAATTAATAAAAATAAACGTGGACCCACTAAGCCCCAAAATAAGTAATGAGCTTTTTAAATTATTTGATAATGGCGTGGTGCTCAATTTTAGAAAAACGCACAAAAATTTACCTGGTATCTCAATTCATACAATAGGAAAGCATTATGATATGGATGACATAATTAATCATTTAGAAAAATACATTCATTCATCCGTCAACCACTTAATGCTGCAATACGATACTAACTCATGGCAATTAGTCGACTCTGTTTCCGAGTAAAACATCAGCTTCTGTAGAAAACCGGGAAAGCGGGAGCATCCTCCAGCTTTCCCGGTTTTAATATCAGATCCGGTTCATCATGCCCACACAGTCATAAAACGCAACCTTTTTAATCCATTCCCTGTTCTTCTTGAATACCGTATGTGCAAGGGTGACCACCACAAAATCACATTGCTTCAGAGTCTGTTCCAGAGACAGGTTGGGAATGCCTTCTATTTCATTTCGCTCCATATGAGGCTCACAGCCCACTACTTTATAGCCCCGATCTCTTAGGATATGGCACAGCTCTATGGATGGGCTCTCCCGCAGGTCATCCACATCCGTTTTATAGGCCAGCCCTAATACGCCTATGACCTTTTCCCTGTCTCCCTCAATTTCCCTCTCCACCTTGTCCGCTACCCAGCGAGGCTTGCCATCGTTTCGCATGCGGGCGGTGTAGATGAGCTGAGCCTCTTCCTCAAACCGCTCATGAATAAACCAGGGGTCTACGGCAATACAGTGCCCGCCAACGCCTACCCCAGGGTTCATGATGTTTACCCGGGGATGACAGTTGGCCAGAGCAATCAATTCAAAAGCATTAATATCCAGTCTATCGGCAATGACGGACAGTTCATTTGCCAGAGCAATGTTCACATCCCGGTAGGTGTTTTCAAAAAGCTTGCACATCTCGGCGGTTACAACATCGGTAAGCCGAACCTTTCCCTCCACCAGCACTCTTTCATAGAGGGCTCTGGCCAACCCTGCAGCCTCGGGTGTGGATGCACCTATTATTCGGTCATTGTTCCGGAGTTCCTCCAGCATACGGCCAGGAATGACCCGTTCAGGGCAGTGAACCGTATGAAATGTCTCCGTAGAAAGTCCGCTTGTTTCAGCCAAAATCAGAGACAGCTCCTGTGTGGTACGCGGGGGTACAGTGGATTCCAGAATAACCAGATTATCCGGTACCAATACTCTGCCCACCATTTCTCCCGCTTGTCTGACATATTTAAGCTCTGCCCGGCGTTTGCCGTGCTCTCCGCTAATAAATGGCGTAGGTACACAGATGTAAAAAGCATCCGCCGGTTGCAGCACATCCCCAAAGGTGAGGCGTCCGCTTCCGATAGCTTTCTCCAATGCCTCCTGCAATCCGGGTTCTACGATATGCACCCTTCCCTGCCGCAGCGTTCTCAGTACATTGGGGTTGGTATCAAAGCCCTGCACCGTAAAACCTGCCAATGCAAAGGTCACCGCAGTGGAAAGTCCGATATAACCCAAGCCGAGGACTGACAGCGTACGAATTCCGTTCGCCCGGCCGGTTTTCTCCACAACTTTTCGAAAGCTTTCTACTATCTCTGCTGCTGAGCCTTTGCCCGGCCATTCTCCAAGATTCCCCTCTGCTGCCAGTCCGCCATCCGCCAGAATCCTATAGTAGCCGCCTGCCAGTTCAGTATTATCACGGACTCGGATAAGAGGAAGTTCATTCCCCCGTTCCCGCTCCAACTGTACCCGCAGCGCTTTAATACCTTCAAGAAGTTCATTGGCATGAGGTAAAAGCGCCACGCCAAATTCTATAATATAAGGATCTTCTTTTTCAGTTTTCATCTCCAGCTTCCTTTCTACAGACCCGTGCAGATATGGATGCTCACGCAGCAGCCGGCGTACACCGAACCCTGCGCTCCCCTCTTCTTCACTAATGTTATACAGGGTTCCAATCACGCTCTGAAGTGAAATTAAAGCATCAATATCTTTTTTTAGAGCCTTGAGTCGGTCAGCGAGGACGCCACGGGCAATGAGACGATCATCGGTCTTAAGAATACGGTTTGCCTCTGTTACTGTAAAACCCAGATTTTTAAGCATCAGAATCTGCTCCAGCCGCATTAGCTGAGCCTCACCATAGTAGCGGTAGTTGGAGTTTTCCTGTCGTATGCTGTCCAGCACACCAATTTCCTCATAGTACCGCAGCGTCCTTCTGGAGATACCGTATCTGTGGGCCGTTTCACCAATACCGATCACCTTTTCCATCCTCATTCTCCCTGTTAACCTCACTATACCTCTTCGTCTATTTAGGAAGCGCTTCCTTATTTTCGATTATAAACATTACCGCGGCGTGAGTGTCAATAACGAGTTTGATTGACGAACACTAGTATTTTGACAAAGTTATAATTTGGGATATAGCCATTTTAATTTAATCCGTGCGTCCGCTGTTTTAAATTGCCAGTCTACGGATTGGATGCTGCTGTTGCGCTTTGCTTTTTTTTGCATCCGGATAAACATTATCAAGCAGCTCCTGAATCCGTAATGCCCAATCCTGTTTGGTTCTGCATCTTGATACGTGAACATGCCTCGTCCCTTTAGGAGGCTCAGCAAACATAAAGATGCTGCATGTGCCTTCTCTGGTATATTCATAATCTTGCTTTGCTGGCCGCCCCGGTTTCATGGGTATAGACTCTCTCTGCTTTCTCCGAGAAGCTGGTGCGATAATCCGAGCTTCGATATCACCTGTCGCTATAGGAGGGTTAGTTGCCTTTGTCCGTTTCAAACTACTAGGACAATAGCGCCCATCTACTTACCTTTTGCGCTTTTTCCCACATGGAAGCATAGATGCCGCCTGCCTCCATCAGACTTTTATGAGTGCCTGTCTCAGCAATTTGCCCATCTGTATTCAGTACAAGGATCTGATTGGCGCTTTGGATGGTGGACAGCTTATGGGCAATGATGAACACGGTTTTACTCTGAACCAGAGTATCAATTGCTTCCTGAATGAGCATCTCATTTTCGGGATCAATGTTTGCCGTCACCTCGTCAAGCAAAACAATCGGGGCATCCTTCAAAAGCGCACGGGCAATCGATACCCGCTGCCGCTCCCCGCCGGACAGGGTGGAGCCTCCTTCACCTACGACCGTATCATAGCCTTGCGGCAAAGCGGAGATAAAGTCATGGCATCGGGCCTTATTTGCTGCTTCTATCACTTGCTCTCTGCTTGCGTTCGGCTTTCCAAAACGGATGTTGTTATAAATCGTATCGTGGAACAGATAGGCTTTCTGGAAAACCACACTGATGTTTTCCATAATGCCGGAGCAGGTCATTTGGCGAATATCTGCACCTCCAATTGAAATCGTGCCGCTATTCACATCCCAAAACCGGGCAATCAAGCTGAGAATGGTGCTTTTCCCGCTTCCCGACGCACCGACAATTCCCGTCATGGTGTGCTCCGGCGCTGAAAAACTAATGTCACGCAGAACAGGTTGACTGTCATAGGAAAAGCTGACATTATCAAACCGTACATTGTAAGCGGATATTTGTCTATTCTGGCTCTCACTGTCCAAAACAGGCGCTTCCATCAGTTTCTCCGTACGGTCAAGGCAGACATTCATCAAACGGATGATACCGGAAATCATACCCAGCAATTCCAATGGTGCGTAAAATACAAAAATCATAATGATAATAAACAGAGCGCTGGACAGTGTGATAGCCATGCCTGCAAGAAGATACGCCGCAAGCATCAGAATGACGGCTGTACAAATATGCAGGCAGGCCAAATAAAGGGTCGCCCAGGGCAGGCTTTTCATTTCAAAGTCATAGGATGCTTTTTCCAAGTGTGAGAGATTTTCTTTCAGCCTTTCTTCCTGTTTCCCTGCCATGCCAAAAGCCTTGATGACGAAAAGACCTTGCAGATATTCCAGCATAATGCCGGAGGTTCTTGCATGGGCCTCCTGCCGCTCGGGTGCATGCTTTTTCATTATTTTCCGTATATGTCTGTCGATCAGCCATACGATTGGATAGGCGATGCAGGAACACAGCGCAATTCTCCAGTCAAGCCAGAACAGAAAGAAAAGCATCATAACCGCGCTGGCGGATGCTCCGATTACCTTCGAGAGAAAGGCCATCGCATAGCCTTCCACAAAAACCAAATCATTGCCTGCCATGGAGGATATGTCACCGGC
>JAFADM010000266.1 GCA_023424865.1 Bacillota bacterium
TTGAACGGACTGTTTTTATCGAGCAGATTTTATAGCTACTGCAATAAGCTTTAAATTCAATTCAGTAAACACGGGAAGTTAAAGAAGTAAGTTGCGTTTGCAATATAATGTAACTTACTGTTCTGGTTTAAAAGTATTTCGACATTACATTAGGAGTAAAATTCACTTTTTAGATGTATTAATTGGCTAACTGGATGCTGCGGATGAATTTGACGTTGACAGGTTGAGGGGCCTATTGTAAAATAGTTATGCACGTTTGCTCGAGTGGTGAAATCGGCAGACACAACGGACTTAAAATCCGTCGGACTAATAATCCATACCGGTTCAAGTCCGGTCTCGAGCACCAAAAGACATAGCTTTCCGTCAAGGGAATGGTATGTCTTTTTTTTTAAATAATATGGTGTTCTGCTAAAATGTCAACCGAATGAATTCCATACGGGTTATAAATACACAAACAGATAAAAAGAACTTGCATGAAGGTGTTAAATGGATATAAAACAGGTAGCAAATACGGATTTAGAAGTTATTGTAAACATAACCCATGAAACAATCAAAGGAATTTACCCCCGTTATTACCCGAAAGGAGCAGTTGATTTTTTCCTTGCACACCATAGCGCAGAGAATATTAAATGTGATATTCTTTTAGGCAATATCTTTCTCCTTACAGTGGACGGGGTACCGGTGGGGACAGTCACAATAAAAAATAATGAGATTTGCCGCTTGTTCGTACTACCTGAGCAGCAAGGAAAAGGATATGGGAAGGCGTTGCTGGACTATTCAGAAAAAGAAATTTCCCAAAGATCCGCGAAAATCTGTTTAGACGCTTCTCTGCCTGCGAAAAAAATTTACTTACGCCGGGGCTATCGGGAGATAACATATCATGCTATCCTAACAGAAAACGGTGACTACCTGTGCTATGACGTAATGCAAAAAGCAACGGATTTCACAGGTGGAGAATAAACGATATGAGGACAATTCTGACTTAATTCTGGAATTTTTTCTTCACTATTAATACAAGGAAAACCCTGATGGCGTAAGACTTCTAGGTTTTTACTTTTTAGTGGACTGGTTACTGAGTGCCTTTTACCCCTGATTTGTCTACTATTTGTCTACTACAGGTGAAAAAAATTTTGAATAGAGGGTCAGCAAAAACCAAAAGAAAAAGCTGGCTTTCTAAGGCGCATAACACCATCTAGGCAATTAGCCAATAGATCTAGAATAGCATTGTTCAAATTTATATCACGAGTCAACAGTTATGAAAAGATTCTTTTTGGGATTTGCGTTTACTGTATCAATTCTTGTCGCCATATTCATTCTTCTCAACTTGTACTGTTATCGTAAGTATATTTATAAAAACTATAGCAAAATTACACCTATACTTAGTATAGATTAAATTTGTTATTTTGATTCACCAATAAACTCTTTTATTAGCTTCAAAACAATGTCCCTCTGTTCAGGAGTGAGCTTATGGACATCACGAAATAGAACCTTTGCCTCTGGCGGCAAAGCGCTATTTATAGAAGTGTCGGCATAGTTGCGGTCATCGGTGCGGCCAAGAAGATAATCAGTAGAAACGTTATAATATTCAGCAAGTTTATTAATAGTATCAATATCAGGTTCGCTTACACCTGTCTCGTACTGTGTATAGGTAGTCCGACTGATACCTAAAAAAGCGGCAATATCAGATTGTCTAAGTTTTTTAACTGCCCGTAGCTCTTTTAACCGTAATCCAATCATAATTGCCTCCATAATTGATTTTACATGTCAAAGTGTTTGACATCAAACAATGTCAAGAAAAATGACATTGTGTATTGATGTGTCTAAAAAAACGTCATATAATCAAAACGTCAAGTAACTTGACGTTTTGGAAGGTGATGATGAGATGATGAGAGTATGGCTAAAAAGCATTAGGTGATAAAAAAATTTTACACAGGATCAAAACATGAAAGGAAGAATAGTCGGCTCGAGGTTACAAAATGCTGAAAAACTTTGCAAATGTATAGTTCTGCGCTGACCATTCCTTTCAAGCATTGCCGGACATCGTAAAGAAAGGGATAGTATTATGATAGTACGCCAACTAAAAGCCAGTGAGTATGACAGCTTGCTAAACAGTTTAATTGAGAACGCCCATATTGAGGCGTTATCCGCAAGCTGTACTGTCCGAATGGTAATCAACAACGTGGAATACTCTATAAAATTACAGCCGGAACACCATCACAAAATGGCAATCTTACAGGCACTGCGTATTGAGCGGGACATCAGCGGGCCGACCTACGAGTTAATCACCAAAGGCAACCTGTTGTCTTCGCTGTTGGAAATCCTGATTTATCAGGGTGTAGCGTAGCAGGCAACCTCCAATTGGCGTGGATGCTGTAGACGCTGTTCGTCGCCGCTTTTTCTGAATGGGTGGCGTTTTCCTTTGCAAGAGGTTCAATGGTCTTGCGCTATTTCTTTAGCTGGCCCTTGAAATTCTCCATATGGGAAACCACTTGTTAAGCAGGGGCACCGCTTCATCCTGTTTTTTGAGTCAGAGCGAAGAACTCTGGCTGGCGGCAAAGTTTCAAGCCGAGGAACAGAAACCCCATACAAGGCCGGATAGGGGCGGATGGTGGTTGCACCGAAATACAAGAGGCAGGTTATTGCATCTTGTTGAATACTTTCATAAAGGGAGCGGCGTTTCGCAACAATTGAGACCGGCTGTTTTTATCGCAGACATGATTAATCATTTTTTGCAGCAATTCCATTCGTGAACTTTTTATCATGAAGTCCAAATTTTCATCGCTAAGATTTTCTAAATAGCGCCTGAGTACAAGTGAACGTTCATAATTTTTGATTAGCGGCTTTACCATTTGATCGTATGAGCCCAAACCACAGATATCGTAAGCGCTGTATATGCCCGTTAAAATAGAGGTGAACTGTCCGAACCCCAGCCCCGGTGAAATTGTGCCAAAGCAGTTCCCGCTAAAATAAGTGCTTTCCACTTTAGGCTTGCCACAAATGCCCACCAGATACTTTGTTACTTCAAATTTATCTGTAATTTTAAATTTCTGATTAAGATCCCTGGAGGTCTTTTCAAAAAAACGATCCCACATGACGTTGATATCCAGTTTCGTTGTGCTGGGATAATCCGGATACATCATAACCAGATTTGCCTCGCTATAGGAATAAGGAATAATCCACCCATAGCCTCTCGGTGCAATATCATAGTCAAACCACGCATGGGGTGTGTCTATTTGAAAATCCCCTTCTATTGTGGCGCCTCTTACGGTACAGCTCAAGTCGCTTCTGAAATTACCCAGAAGACAGGAATAATCCGCGTCACCTGTAGCTAAAACTACCACATCGTAATGCTTGCATAATTCTTCATAGTCATGTTTGGAATTATATTCAATATCTGCTTTTACCTGCTTCTGTAATTGCATCTCGTAGGAATTTTCATGGCGGCCGCGAATATTGGTATAGCCAAGATCGCCTTTGATGAATCCTGCTTCGTTTTTTGAATGAAGCACAATTTTATGGACTTCTGCCATGGAGTCCAAGTGAATTCCATAATTCTTTTTTAAATAAGGCAAGCAATCCTGAACAGGCCGATTAAGAAGGTGAAACATGCTCTCTGCATTGACGAAGCGATCACCCACACAGCTTCTTTTCTCAAATACGGAAGGTTTTATTCCGTTTCTTTCGAGTATAATCGCACAGGATAGGCCGGCCATACCGGCACCCATTATAGCAACTTTCAATTTACTCCCTCCTTATCCGAATCATGGCTTAAGTATTTTGGAAATAAACGCTTTTAGTTTAAAAGGAGCAACCGGCGCGGCAAAAGCAACACCGAAGCTATTAGCCGAAACAATATTGGTCAATATAAAGCATAAGCCCAAGGTAAAACCAATCAAACCGAAAATCGAGGATAGGATCATCATCAGAAATTTGTAAATTCTAAAGGGATTCGTGATGGTATAGTCGGGCATTGCAAAAGAAGCAAGCAAAGAAGTCGATACGAGAATCAGCAGCAAGGGGCTGAATATACCGGATGCAATGGCTGCCTGTCCGATAATGATAGTACCTGCGATACCGATTGCCGGACCGATTTTTTTGGGAATGCGAAGAAGGGCCTCCCGCAATATTTCCAGGAGTACCTCGAGAATAAATACCCCTGTGACAGGATTAAAAGGGACATTTGACCGCAGCATGGCCAGTATCAGAATGTATTCTGACGGCAACGTATCATTATGAAACGATACAATGGCAATATAGAGCGAACCTAGAATAAACGAGGTAAACAGCGCGATATATCTTATAACCATAAGAAAAAGCGCTAAATAGCGATTGTCATACCAATCGTCCCCGGAACGCAAAAAATCAGAAAATGTCTGGGGGGCTGCTAATGCGATTCCACTGCCCTCCGTAACCACCACGACCTTTCCATGGAGAATAGCGTTGCAGGCCATATCCGATCGTTCTATCAATCCCATCTGTGGGAAAAGTGTTTGCCGGTTATTTAAAAGCAAAGATTGCAATTTCCCGGATTCTATAATATCATTCGGCTTAAGATTAGTGATTCTTTGAAGGATATCCTGGACAATATTTTTATCTGCGGCATTTTCGATATAAGCCACAGCGACATTGGCTTTTGTGCGAGGCCCCAATTGGATTATTTGTATTTTCAAATTTGTATCTTTAATTCTGTATCGGATAAGGGAGAGATTGGTATCCAGGCATTCTGTGAATGAATCCCTCGGTCCTCTTAGGGTATACGTAAGCTCCGGACTTTCAATGCTTTTGGATTCAATTTTCTTAATGTTTGCCACCAGATATGCCGCGTCCCACGATAATAGTATTACCGTATTGCCATTCAGCAAATAATCCGCTATTTTGGTGGTTTCCCGCTCGGTAGAGCAGTCGTCGACATAAATAACCTGGCTGGCAAGCTCGTCTGCGGAAAGCTTGTTTTTACCTGATAAATATTCCATAAGCGGCTTTACAATGTATTCTGAAAGCATGGGCCTGTCTGTAAGCTGTTTGATAAACAAAACATAAACGGTCCCAAGATGGGTTGTAAGCATTCTGTATGAAAGATCACTTACCTGACTTTGAATTTCTTCAATTGCTTTATGCCGACAATTTGATTTATTTTGAAACATAATTACCTCTGATATATTTTTTACTTGATTGGCAATTTACTAGTCTTAATAGAGGCATTCACACTTACCGATGTCTCGGAGGACGCATAGAGCTGCTGCCAATCTAAATTTTTGAAATCACTATTGTATTTAGCTCTGAAGTACTTGTAAATATTCAAATAGTCCGTTTGATACTGCTTCTGAGAGACCTGAAGCGTTTGTACGATGTCCTTTTTTATAAAATCCGCCAACAGAACCTGCAAGCCTTGAAGAGTTTCTTTATTTATAACGGTAGCCTTATCCGCATATTGGATTTCTGCCGTAAATTTCATAGTAACGCTTAGCTTCAGCTTGCTATCCTGATAGGAGGGCTTTATCGATTTATTTTTAACGCTTGCTTTTAAAATATATTTCCTGCCTTCAAAATCAATTTCATAGAAAGCAGCCGCCTTGGGATTGAGAAAAAAAACAATGCCATTGCTTTGCTCTATTGGAATTACGCCTTGAATCTTGGTGTCTTTGAACACTGTATAACCTGTAATCGTAGGCCGGGATTTACTCATGTTAATATCAGGAATAATAAAACCGGCTTTTTTAACAGCAAGTATTTCAATTACATTTCCGATATCGACGCTGATAGCCGTTCCATCCTGTATCATTTTTTCAAGAGAATCATCAATCGCCAGACCGACCGACAGCGAATTATCGGTGTCGGTGGCGAGCAGGCTCTCCGGCTCTGCCGAGGTCGTTACAACCTTGAGAGATTTTCTTGAATCGGTTTGAAATCTCGAACGATTCAAATATTCTTCCAGACTTTTATCTGCCAGGCGATGCGTAAAGATAAGCAGCCTGCATGCCCCCAGATACACCGTCTTGCTGCTTTTCTGCTCCAGATTATTTCTTGCGTCTATGAATGTGTCCCCTTCTGCCGAGATGATATGGACAGATCCGCTCTGCTCCTTTTTATCTGAGCTGCCTGACCCTGCCTTCTCTCCGGACAGATTGGCAACTTCTCCATAATAAACATATTGATTATTCTTGAAATCGATGGTTTCAGAAATATGGATATCTTTCTGTTCAATATCCTTCGAATCCCAGCATCCCGATGTAAAAAACACGGTAAGGATTAACATTATCATTAATAAAAATCTGTGATCCTTAATGACAATCCTTCCTTTCTATCCCATTGTCACCCGGTGTTTTCGGGAACGGTTTTTGTAAAGGTGTATCGTAAATAAAAGCAGCGGTATGACAAAGGCAGGTATAAGGCCTATATGGACGACAAACTGAATAAAATAGCGTTCTGCTTCTTCCGCGCTGGGAATGGATAACCCTATTAAGCAGGCTGCAATAGAAATAAGAGGCCATAGTATATTGGTAGGAATCCTTGGGGCAAGCTTGCTTGCATATTCTTTCACTGCGAACAGGAGTAGAGTGGTTGAACAAAATATGGTTAACAGCCATATGATTATGAAAAAAAGGTCGAGTCTCTTAGCAAATTGCAGACTATGGATATCAAGCCTCCTGATGGCGGCAATAAGGGGATAATCATAATTAGCTATGTCATCAATTCCCAAAAGGCCATAACAGGACTCCAGCGTCAGAATGTTAAAGAGGCAAAAAAACACTATAGCCCCTATGGATGTCTTAATGGATTTGGTACCGTTTGAGTTTGTAAAGGCCACACAGGTGATGATTTCAAATCCCAGAAAGGCATAAATAGTAAAAGGCAATGCCTCCAAATAGGCGTTCATTTCGGAAAGCTCGAACAGGGGCATAATATTCATAATGTGGCTGTGGCTAAAGGTTATACTATATAACAAAACGCCTATGATTAGAATAATGGTCCCTAAAAACTCCAGGATTCTTCCCACTTTGGTAAGTCCCTTTGAAGCAGCGTAGAGTGATATGATGATAACCAGAATAATCGTTGCAAGAATAGGGGTTTTATACAATATTTCACTTTTTATAACATCAGCGGAGGTTCTTATGATAAATGCTAATAGAATTAAAAAATACAGTGCATAAATGCCCCCAAAGAGATAGGCTGCCTTTTTTCCGATAATAACCTGACTGTATTCAAATAAAGTCATTCCCTTATACTTATTCCCCAGATAAGTAATAATAAAAATATTTAAGCAGAAAAAGACTGCGCCCAGTATCATAACAAACCAGGCCCCTGTTCCCGCGCCAAGCATGATACGAGGGAGTGCAGTAGTGCTAAATCCTGCGGAAGATATAATAATAATAAAAAAGAACTGGCGATTTGTGATACTGTTTTTCAAAATATCATCCCAAATGATTCTTGTAATTCTTGATTTTATATAATTCTAGTATTATCAATTGGCTTGCAATTATGCCTTTTCGTCCAAAAGATCGTCCGGTATTTAAGCTTGTGGGTATTTTACGACAGGCATGAAGAGATACTCTTTGCGCTTTAGAAGAGAGCGCCTTCAACAAAGAGATAGCTTTTGCGATATTATTAACGTGTATACTGATGCTATAGGGTTACCAATAGGAAAAGGAAACGCATTATCTGATGAGCGCAGGCTTTGGCTGTGGGCAAAGGTTCCCGTACAACAGGTTTGGCGCTACTAAGCTTCCACCGCACGGGAAATGCCCATGAAAAAGTTGCTCGTTTATTAAAAAATGAGCTTTAGAATTACCAGTACTACCAAAGAGATGGTCAATAAATAAGTGCAGCATCCGCCGCCGTAATACCTGCGTCTGCGGTGGTGATGATGGGCGCCAAAGGGAGGCATGCCTTCATGATGATGGCCATGATGCCCGTGGTGTCCATGATGGCCGTGAGGACCATGACCGCCTCTTCCGCCGCCATGATGGCCGTGATGTCCGGGGCCTCCCATGCCTCCGCCCCCATGTCCGCCGCCGCTGTGTCTGCCCGCTCCTCTGCCGTGCATACTCATTCCTCCTTAATAAATGTACTCTAATATACTCTAATAGTGTACTCTAGTAGTGTACTCTGCGAAAATACGTAAGTACTTCCTGTCGTACCTGTGTGATGGTTATAGTATGATACGTTTGACACCTTTACAAGTCTGACAGGCTCTTTTCTGTAAGAAAAAGGCTTCTATCTTCTTTCTTGTTTTGAAGGAGAAGCCTTTTTTACAAATCATGCCATCACCTAAGTGTTTTTATCCAAAATGTCGAGGCAAGCCGTTAAAATACCCGCGGTTGCCAGCACATCGCTTAAGGAGCGGTGGGCTGTTTCATGGGCCAGCTTAAGGTGGGCAGCTACCGTTCCCAGCCGGTGATTGGAAAGCTCGGGAAAGATTTTTTTGCATAAGGGAAGGGTATCTGTCACCCCGTTCGTTATACTGAAGCCGGATTGATGAGCTGACGTAATGAGAAATTTCATGTCAAAAGGCGCATTATGCGCCGCTATAACGCTTTGTCCGATAAACTGCAGAAAATCGGGCAGGGCATCCTGAACAGAAGGTGCAGCTGTCACCATTTCGTCGGTTATGCCATGAATGCGGGTTGCACCGGGGGGTATGGGCATAAGGGGATTAACAAGGGTTTCATAGGTTTCGCCCAGCACCCCGTCCTTTACTCTGGCAGCACCGATTTCCACAATACGATCATAGTAGAAGTTAAGGCCGGTGGTCTCAAAATCGATAACGACAAAATCTCTGTATCGGTGGCGCATCTCCTTTTGCAGCAGATTGACATTGGTATACCGCAAATCAGGATAGGCCTCCGGCGGTGCCTTATCCTTAAATAAAGCCATCCTTGCCATAAGATGGCGATAGAGCTCATGCATGCTTTCATTCATTCTGGCAGGAAAGGGGAAATGAAGGGGCTCAGGCTGGCCCGACAAATAAAAGATCAGCCGTCCGGCTTTTCCGCCCTCGCCGATGATGCCCAGGTGAAATTCGACGGTGGCCATTTCCCTGTAAAAAAGGCTCTTATTGAACGCAGCCTGTTCCTTGTTAAGAAGCACTACCCGGTCGGTGCGGACCTGAATCCCACGCCTTTGCCCTTCCAGCACATAGGCTCCGTTTTTATGTTCGATAACCGGTGTAATAGGATGTAATGCGGCTTCTTCCGTCATGAATCCGATCCTTTCCTGAATTCTGCCAGGTGTTTGTGTTTCATTTTTACACATGAGTCCGGAACTGTCAAATGAATCGCACCTTTTAAAAAAGCAGCCGTATGCAAGGCTTGGGGGCATTATCCCTACCTGTAATGCGTTAGTATAAAGTCAGATACAGGGGTGGGATCCTCCAGGCTATGGGGATGGTGCCCGCAGCCTCTTTTTATGATTTCAAGCAGCACCGCGCCTCTTTTTTTGTACTCTTTTGCAAGATGGGCTCCGTTTTCCTCATAGGGGACAGGAAGATCCGAATCTCCCGCGACCAGTGCCAGCGGAATGTTTAAATGCGCCAGCTCTTCAACCCTGGCTAAAGGACTTTGGCTAAAGCTTACCGCCTCCTCCTGGGATAAGCCGTAGGCATACTTGAAAAGCTTCCAGTCTACGGGGCTCCCGGAGCCCTTGCCCAGGCCTCCCGGCCAGCTTTGAGGCTTAAGAACCGGTGCGTCCAAATAAATGGTACCGGTGAATTGTGGATAGCGGAGGGCATAATTGCACGCATAAAGCCCGCCCCTGCTGAAGCCAAAGAGCACGGCTTTGGGATTCAAATTAAATTTATCTACAGCCGCCTTGCGGAAGCTTTCCATAAGTTCCACAGCCCTGGGGCTTCCAAAGAGATCGCTGACTCTTATATAGGCAATATGAAAGCCTTTATCAAGAAGATCGTCGTCCACACTGGGAAAGGCATTAAAAAATTCCGTCCGAAAGATCCAGCGCCTGTTGGGCTCCGCCCTTTCAGGCACTACCACCAGCGCTTCCCGGCCTGACACATAAAAATGGTGAAGTGTTCCGGATTTAAAGGCTTCTGTGCCTTCCGAAAATGCCTTTTCTCCTTCCGGATCTTCTATAAAATCAGGTCTTCTTGTTATATGTATATTAAAAAGTCCTTTTAAGATTGCCTGGGAAATAACAAAATGCCCCTGGCTATCGGGATGAATCCCGTCACCATAGCGATAAGTTGTATTTTTAGCCCGGTTTTCCTCTATCAGGCTTTTAAGGGACGGTCTCAGGTCGATGACCCCATCCAGGCCTTTGAGCAAATTGCTTTCAGAGGCTTCCTCCGGCTCCGGATTTTCAAGAGATAAAATAGAGTCGCCGTAAGCCTCAAGAACCCTGTCATAATGGCGATAGGGCCTTAAATAGCTGTATGCCGCATCCTCTTCACTATGGCCTTCCCAATCCTTTGCCGCTGCGGTAGCAAAATCAAAGGGAGGGGGAGTCATGCCGACCACCTTTTTTATACCAAAAGCCCTCAGACGGGCAATAAGGCGTAATACACCCTCCTTATAGCTTTGAAAGCGGGCTTCTGAAAGGGGCATATAAATGCCGTCGTTCATGCCGTAGCAAAAAAGAACAATATCCGGCTTTTCTTCCTTTAGAATATCCTCCAGCCTGTCATGGATACAGGGCCGGGGAAAGGGATGATCCGGTTCACTCAGGCCGCTGGCCGTTTCACTGCTTAGTCCTCTGTTTACAAACGTGTAGCCGCTTTTGGGCAATAGGGTATGAAAATACCGGGAAAGATAGCGTATGTACCGGCCGTCGTGGGTAATGCTGTCCCCCAGAAACAATACTTTTAAAGGCTGACCGCCTGTTTCTTCCTTTAAATGAAGCATAATTCTCCTCCTTAAATTGAAAACCCTTATGAAAACGAGCTGCAAAATGCCTGGGAATGCCCCGGCATCATGCCCAACCCCTTCTTACTCCTTATTAAAAGCCTTATAAAGTACAAATGCAAGTGTTTCATGAACCCTCTTGACACTCACGGGCGCGTTGTAATAGAATAATAAAGCTTTTCGCTTAAAACACCATTGCTTTCATAAGAGTAACGAATCTTTTTGCCTATTAAAAACAGGTGAATCAAAGGGACAGGAGGGAGAATATGTCCGTACAAAATCATCCCGACTACTCAAAAGAATCAGAAAGACTGAATTACACACTGGAACTTGCAGTTAAAACCTTAAAGGAATCCACAGCCAGTAAATCACGAATTGATAAAGAGGTGGAGCGCCTACAGAAAACAGGAAGCTCCGACAGCAGTCTTGATTATGTGGATTTGTCGGTAAACCAGCTTTTGCAGAGCTCAATGGCTATGAAGCTTAAGAACCTTTTGGAAGCGCAAAAAAAACCTTACTTTGCCCGTATTGACTTTCTGGAAGAGGGAACCGAGGAGGTTGAGCAGCTCTATATAGGAAAAATGTGCCTTATACGGGACGAAGACATGAAGCCCGTTATCATTGACTGGCGTGCTCCCGTTTCAAGCCTCTATTATGAAGAGCGGCTGGGGCAGGCCCATTACCTGTGCCCCAAGGGGGATGTTCAAGGACTTTTAAAGCTTAAGCGGCAGTTTTCAATTGAAGAGGGTCAGCTTTTAAATCTTTTTGATATTGATATAACAACCAACGATGATTTTCTTCAATCCTATCTGGGGGCGGGGGCGGATACCCGTCTGAAGGATATTGTTTCCACCATTCAAGCCGAGCAGAACCAAATTATAAGAGCAGACATGTGGACGCCCCTTATCGTTCAGGGAGCGGCGGGAAGTGGAAAAACAACCATTGCCCTCCACCGCATTGCCTACCTGGTGTATACTCATGAAAAAACCTTTGTTCCTGAAAACTTTATGATTATTGCGCCAAACACCCTTTTCCTTAATTATATTTCAGAAATCCTTCCCGAACTGGGTGTGGATCGGGTGCGGCAGACCACCTTTGAGAATTTTGCCATGGACCTTATCGGGAAGCGGTTTAAATTTAGAAACCCCCATGAAAAGCTGATGCTCATTGCCTCCGGCAAGGATCCGGAGCGGGCTGAACGATTAAAAAAGGCCTCTCGGCTGAAATGCTCCATGGCCTTTAAGGATCTTTTAGATTCCTTTCTTGATGCGGTTGAGGCTTCCATGCTCCCCAAGAAGGATTTTGCCATTTTTAATGAGACCGTGATGAAATACGAGGAGCTTCAACGGCTTTTTGTATCCGAATACAAGCGCCTGCCTGTAAGGAATCGGTTGGAGGAGCTTAAAAAGCATATGACGGGAACCGCTTCCAGGAAAAAAAGCCTTATTGCGGCCAAGATGGAAAAGGATTGTGCCGACGAGGTATACCGTCTTAAAAATGAAGAAGAGGATACGCCCGAAAGACAGGCCAAAATACTGGATGCCTTCAATCGAAGGGACTTTCGCTTAAAGGCTCTGGACAGGGAAATAAAAAAGGCCATTGCCGATTATGTTTCCGGTATATTAAAGAAAGCGGCAATCGCCCATTACAAGGACTTCATCGTAAATCTTAAGGAAAGAGGCCGGAATGAAGTTGAGCTGGATGCCGCCCTCTGGTCCCAGGAGGTTTTGGATTCCTCGAAAATAGAAATAGAGGACCTGGCACCCCTTATCCACATTCAGTACCGGATCCAGGGAATTGATGAGCGCATTTCCGTGCGTCACATTGTCATTGACGAGGCCCAGGACTTCAGTGCCTTTCAGCTCTACGTCATCAAGCGGATCATCAAGGACAGCTCCTTTACCATTTTAGGGGACCTTTGCCAGGGCATTCATTCCTATCGGAGCCTTAAGAATTGGGAGGAACTGATGGAGGATGTGTTTTATGATAGAAGAAGCGAGCTTTTAACCCTGGAGCAGAGCTACCGTACCACAGTAGAAATTATGGATGCGGCCAATCTGGTGGCAAAGAAAATGGCCATTCCCGGGGTACCCCAGGCCAAGCCGGTTTTCCGCCATGGAGAGCCTGTTGCCCTTAACCAAAGCGCTTCGGCTAAGGAAATGGAAGATAAAATTCTGGCACGGCTTCAGGAATATTTAAACAGCGGCATGAAGCTCGTTGCCGTCATTGCCAAAACAGCGGAGGAGTGCGAGCTTCTCCATCATACCTTTAAACGTTTCATTCCGGGCCTGACTCTCATAACAGGAGCGGAAGGGGAATACAATGGCGGGGCCATGGTGGTTCCCTCCCACCTTTCAAAAGGTCTGGAATTTGATGCGGTTATTATCTCGGATGTTTCCTCAGAGAAATACCACGACAGTGAAATGGACGCAAAGCTTCTTTATGTTGCTATGACCAGGGCCATGCACCGTATGGAGCTGCATTATGTGGGAGAGCCTTCACTCCTTTTGGAGGCGTTTTATTAAAACTCTTTATAGGACTATGGTCCTAATTTTCTTATGGTTGCTTCCCATTATGTCGAAAAATAAGACATGATCCTACTGCTAATCGTTTTTGCAGTGGAATCAAGCTTAGTATGTTTATAAAGGAAGAAGCCATGAGGAAAAAAGCAGTACAAGTTGCAGCAGGACTTTTAGGTATAGGTTTATGGATGACAGCCTGCTCCCCGGCAGGCACCCCGAGCCAGGATCCCCTGCCGTCTGTTGAAAGTACGCCCGGACTGAATGGAGTGCCTTCCTCAATTTCGGACCCCACTCCTGTTTCTTCCACCTCCGGTGCAGCCAATGACCAGGATGGGGATAAACCGCCTGCCGGAGGTACCGTACCAACACCTTTAAGCTCGCCTAATCAGGGTACGGGAGCCCGAATCCTTCCCGGCAAAGAACAGCTTATAGCCTTTCCGGGTATGCTTAAAAGCATATCCCTTTCTCTTGAAGAATTAGTAAAGATACTTGGACGCCCCTCGGAGCTGACGGAAGATACCGCCGCAGGCATGGAATTTTACCGTTTTGACGAGGGGCTTTCCTTTGAATACGATCGTGTAAATGGGAAGCTTTCCTCGGTTTACCTCATGGACAAGTTCTATTCTCTCTATTCAGGCAGCTGGTTGGAGGCGGATCTGGATAATGACGGAACAGCTGAATTTATCGTAGCCTATGAGGATGAAGACTATAACGGGCATGTTGCCGTTATAAGCATGGAGGGCAAGCTTCTGGACGATCGCCCCGCCGATTATTTTGGCGGCTACTCCAATCTGACGGTTTTTGAAATTGTGGCAGAGGGTAAAAAGGAAGCCGTGATTTCTCTCGAAAGCAATGCAGAAAGAAAAAATGCGCTTTTCAGCTATACCGACGGTATTCTGAGCACCATTTTGCCGGTGTCGGCTGTGGATACCAGTGCCTTTTCCCTGATGCTTGATGGAAATCGAGCCGTTGTTGTGAATAATCCCCTGGGTCTTCTCTATATGTGCCCCCTGCCGTCGGCGCTTATTGGCCCCGACTTTTTGCCGGGAGCCGGTATTACCCAATATCGGGTTACTCAGAGCTTTATACCCCAAAAGGGGAAGGATGGACTCCATCTGGCAATAAGTCATCGCATACAGCTTAAAATTATGGATGAATTCATTGATGGGGCGGGAGTTCCCGGGGCGTACTGGGATATTGCCTCTTTTGAGGAAGATTACCTTTATAAAGGTAATGGCTTATGGCATTTGAATGGGAATGAGGGGGAACCCAAATACGCCGATTCGGATGTGACGCGGGAGGCTGCGTTAAAAAACAGCGGTGCGTTAAAGCAGGAGGACTTTGGCATAAACGGCCTTTATCTCAGAGATACGGCTGAAACTCTCAAAACTCTTGAGGGCTTCAGTGCTGCCGATTATACCCAGTCCCAGCTGCTTCAGGGGTTATTATATAAAAAGGATGGTCTGACTTTGGGAATTACCAACGGACGCTGCTCTTATTTGTCCTTGGAGCCAGGAAGCCGTCTTGAAACGGAAAGAGACCTGAAAATCGGAGATGACAGAAATAAGGCAAAAGAGCTGTACGGCCTGCCGCAGCTTGGCTTCTATTCGGATCGGGAATGGATTTATTACGGATTGTCCTCCTATTCCGACGGAGCGGATGCAAACATTTCTTTAAATACCCTTCATATTGAATTTCAAGATGAAATTGTGAGCAAGATATGGCTGTCGGCCTATGAACCGGTATACTAGTTTTATTTGATTTTCATTGTACTTGGTTTGCGTTTGCCGTATAATAGTGTAGATAATTCTTGAGGTGATGCAAATGAAGTGGCTGTCGAAGCTTGAATTTAAATATCGTCGCTACGCCATTGAAAACCTGGCAATGTATATTGCAGTTCTCAATATGGCTGTTTTTCTCATTGTCATGCTTTTGTTCAACGGCAACGCGTCTCTGGCCATCCAATCTCTGGGGCTTTTTCCCGAGAAAATTTTAAGCGGTGAAATCTGGCGTCTTATTACCTTCATTTTTTTGCCGGAATCCTATTCGCTTTTCTGGGTGGTTTTATCGCTCTATTTGTTTTATATGATAGGAACGGCCATAGAAAGTTACTGGGGCAAATTCCGGTTTAATGTGTATTACCTTTTGGGTATGATTGGTGCCATTGTTGCGGCCTTCATAACCGGAGGGGGAGTAACCGGCTTTTATCTTAACATGTCCCTGTTTTTGGCTTATGCGACCCTCTATCCGGAGCAGCAGCTCATGGTGTTTTTTGTAATTCCGGTTAAGGTCAAATACCTTGGCGTCATACAGGTTGTTTTTGTACTTTATCAATTGGCTATGTCCCTCCAGTATGGAGACTGGGCAATGGTAGGGGCAATACTGGCTTCCTTTGTCAATTATTTTATATTTTTTGGCAGCGACATCAACAGGCTTATCCGGCTCAAGCTTCAGGTTTCTAAAAACAGGAAGCGCTTTTTTGGCCAGGTGCCGCCCCACGATCGCGACCGCAACAGGAGAGGACAATAAACCATGGATTTAGTACAGGAAATACTAAGGCTTAAACAAGAGCGCAATGCAACCATTGTGGCTCATTATTATCAGGATGGAGAAATACAGGATATTGCCGACAAGGTAGGCGATTCCTTTGAACTTAGCAGATATTGTGCCTCAACGGACAAACCCGTAATTGTTTTTTGCGGTGTTCACTTTATGGCGGAAAGCGCCAAAATTCTATCTCCCGAGAAAACAGTCCTGCTGCCGGCCATCAACGCCGGATGTCCTATGGCGGATATGGCGGGAGTGGATGCTCTTTTAAAAATGAAGGCAAGATACCCAGAGGCGGCAGTGGTGAGCTATGTTAACACAACCGCGGCGGTTAAGGCGGAGTCCGACATCTGCTGCACCTCCTCCATTGCGGTTAAGGTTGTACGATCCCTGCCCCAAAAGCAGATTATTTTTCTTCCCGACAGAAACCTGGCCCATTATGTGGCGCAGCAGGTTCCTGAAAAGGAATTTATTTTTTGGCCCGGCTTCTGCCCCACACATAATGTTTTAAGCATCATGCACGTTCAGGAAGCCCGTGCCGCTCATCCGGATGCCCTTCTGGCCATACATCCCGAAGCACCGCCCGATGTGGTGGCTCTTGCGGATTTTGCGGGGAGCACCAAGCAGATTCTGGAGTTCTGTACGTCCAATCCTGCCAAGGAATTTATTATCGGTACAGAGGAAGGCATTCTTCATCAGCTTAAAAAGCTCAACCCGGACAAGTCCTTTCACATGCTCCGGTACAGCTTTATCTGTCCCAATATGAAGAAAACCTCCCTTGAGGTATTGCACCAGTCCCTAAGCGAAATGAAGCATAAAATCGAACTTGACAGGGAAACCATTGAAAAGGCATCCGCAAGTCTGGAGCGCATGCTTGCCGTACGGTAACCCTTAAGAATAAAGGTGGTCTTTTAAAATGGCAAAAATCGTGGTTAACGACACAGGGGATTTAAGTAGGTATCTCATCGGATTTGATACAAAAAAACTGCCCCATGAGTTTTATGACGTGGTTATTATAGGAAGCGGAATTGCAGGTGTTTACACGGCCCTGTCCATTCCGCTTTCGGCCAATGTTCTCATCATTACAAAGGAAGCCATTGCCATTAACAATTCGGTTCTGGCTCAGGGAGGCATCGCGGTATCCCTTGATAAGAAGGATTCAACCGATCTTCACTTCAAGGATACCACCTATGCCGGAGCAGGTCTTTGCGATGAAGAAACGGTAAAGGTTCTGGTCAGTGAGGCGGCTGAAAATATCGCCACCCTCTGCCTTTATGGCGTCAATTTTGACAGGGATGAGGGCAACCGGCTGTCTCTGACACGTGAAGGGGCCCACAGCATGAACCGCATTATACATACAGGGGATGCCACAGGAAAAGAAGTTTGTGATACCCTGGTAAGAGCCGTAACGGATCTGGATAATGTGACCATTCGGGAACAAACCTTTGCCATTGACCTCATTACCGAAAACGGACAGGCTAAAGGCGTTCTTGCCTGCGATACGGAGGGCGGCAACGTCAAGGCCTATTATGCGCCTGTTATCATCTGTGCGTCCGGCGGCTACGGGCAGCTCTACGCCAGCACCACAAATCCGGAGGTGGCCACAGGAGACGGTGCGGCTATGGCACTTCGTGCGGGAGCGTCCCTTATGGATCTGGAATTTGTTCAATTTCATCCCACCGTGCTTTACCATCCGGAAAACATGTCCTTTCTTATTTCAGAAGCAGTGAGAGGGGAAGGCGCCTTATTGAAAAACGAGGCGGGAGAAAGATTTTTGCCCCGCTATCATGAAATGGCTGAGCTGGCACCGAGAGATGTGGTTTCACGGGCAATTTATCAGGAAATGCAGAAAACCGGAACCAACCATGTCTATCTGGACATTACCCATAAAGAAAAAAGCTACCTTGAGCATCGTTTCCCTACTATTTATAAAACCTGTCTGTCCTACGGCATTGATATGGCTGTGGATTACATTCCCGTAGCACCTTCACAGCACTACAGCATGGGCGGTATAAAAACCGACGAGTGGGGCAAAACCTCTGTCAAAGGCTTTTATGCGGTGGGTGAAGCGGCCTGCAACGGTATCCACGGAGCTAACCGGCTGGCCTCAAATTCTCTTTTGGAGGGTTTGGTCTTCGGTAAACGCATTGGGCGAATCGTAGCGGAAATGCTGCCCCAGATTAAGCTGGAAGGGCATACTGTACCTTCTGTCCGCTGGGAGGCTCCAAAGGCAACTAAAACGGTTGATCCTGAAGCAGGTATTAATGAGCTTCAGCAGCTTATGAATAATAAGGTGTGCATCGTAAGAGATGCCCAAAGCCTGAATGAAGCCTACGCACGCATCAGTCAGATGCAGGAGGCTTTGAAGGGGGCTGTCCTTGATACCGACAAGCATATGGAGCTTGTCAACATGCTGGTGCTGTCCCGCCGTATTGTAAAAGGTGCACTTTTGCGTGAAGAAAGCCGGGGCGCTCACTTCCGCACCGACTTCCCCAAGCCGGACGACAGCTGGGTTAAGAACATTGTATTTGAAGGAGGACATGACAATGCTTGATATGTCCATTGTTGAAGAAATTATATTGCGTGCGCTCAGAGAAGATATGCCCATGGGGGATTTAACTACCGACAGTACGGTTCCTTCTGACGAGGTATGCTCGGCAGCGCTTATTGCCAAGGAGGACGGTGTCGTTGCCGGCCTGGAGGTTTTTATAAGAGTTTTCCACCTGCTTGATCCTCAGATTTATGTGGAACGTTATGTTGATGAAGGGGCGCAGGTTACCCGTGGAACCCGGCTTATGCATATCTCCGGAAATGCCAGGGCGATGCTTAAGGCTGAGCGTACCGCATTGAACCTTTTACAGCGTATGAGCGGCATTGCCACGGCGACCCATGCCTTTGCCAGGGAGCTGGAGGGTACTTCTTCAAAAATTGTGGATACCAGAAAGACCGTTCCCGGTCTTCGTTATTTGGACAAATATGCCGTAAGGGCCGGAGGAGGCACGAACCACCGTTATTGCTTGTCCGATGGCGTTCTTATTAAGGACAATCATATAAAGGCTTCTGGGGGCATCACACAGGCTGTGGAAAGCGCACGCAAGGTGGCACCCCATACCATTCGAATTGAAGTGGAAACCGAGTCCATGGAGCAGGTTAAGGAAGCCCTGGAGGCTGGAGCCGATATTATAATGCTGGATAATATGAATAATGAGGCTATGGCTGAGGCTGTAAAGTTTATCGCAGGAAGAGCGTTAACGGAAGCTTCCGGGAATGTAACTGTGGATAAAGCAAAGGCCATTGCTGTTACCGGTGTGGATTTAATCTCTTCGGGAGCCTTAACCCATTCGGTAAAAGCCCTGGATGTCAGCCTTAAATTTGAATAAATAGATTATTTTTCAAGATATTCCAGCAAAGTTTTGGAAGATTTTATACAAATTGACCAAGGGAAATCTATTTTCCGCTATAAAACTGTCCGAAATGGATAAGAAGTAAAGTTGTAATGACGACTTGTGGACAAAACGTAAAACTATCCACAGATTGCACAAAGAAATCCACATATTATTAGCATATAAC
>JAFADM010000277.1 GCA_023424865.1 Bacillota bacterium
GTCAAGCTTTTTCTTTCATCATTCAAAAGCCTTTATTTATCTGCTTTTTCGTGGTTCAAGCCTTTCGTTTGACCGTTTCTCAACGGCGGCTTTATTATATTAACCCCTCCCCCTCCCTTTGTCAACACTCTTTGTAAAATATTTATGCATATTTTTAAAGCAATGACATACTGCTCGAAATAATGGATTTGGCGACCTGCGTTATAGAGTTGAGCAATAGATCTCTATGTAAGAGAACTTATATATTAAGGGAACTCTATATTAAGAGAACTCTATATAGAGAGAATTATATATAAGAGAACTAAGAAATCTATACATCGTTAAATCTATATAGAGATAGATCAATATAGAGATAGATCTATATGATTATTATAAGTGTGGTACATTAGAATAGTCATAGTCACAGAGTAATACTAACCGTATTATGAGTATTACTAACCAGAAGCACAAAAGGAGAGGCTTTCATATAAAAGGAGGGCATGGATGTGAGCCATGATTCGGAGCTTCAAATCAATATGGAGTATTATAAGGTATTTTACCATGTAGCCAGGCTGAAAAGCTTTACTTTGGCTGCGGAAGCCCTGTATATCTCCCAGCCTGCCGTAAGCCAGTCCATGAAGCAGTTGGAGGAAGCTCTGGGCGGGGCTCTTTTCAGCCGCAATGCCAGAGGCGTTACCCTCACACCTGAAGGAGAAGTACTCTATACCTATGTATCAAAGGGCTATGAAACCCTGCTGGCCGGAGAAAGAAAATTCCTTGAGCTCCTGAATCTTGAGACGGGAGAAATACGCATCGGGGCCAGCGATATGACCCTTCAGTTTTATCTTCTTCCTCATCTGGAAAGGTTTCATAAGCTGTATCCAAAAATTAGAATCAAAATCACCAATGCTCCCACACCGGTTACTATAGAGAATTTACTGGATAATAAAATTGATTTTGGAGTCGTAAGTTCACCCATTGAAGCCCGCCCTCATCTATCGGCGGTTCCGGTGGGCCGAATAGAGGATATCTTTATTGCAGGTCCTAAATACGATCATCTAAGCAAAAAGGAACTGGAGCTGGACGAGCTTACGCATTACCCCATTATTTGCCTTGAACAAAATACAAGTACCCGAATTGGGACGGACACCTTTTTGGAAAAGCAGGGCGTTGTTCTCACCCCTGAGTTTGAACTGGCAACAAGCGATCTTATTGTTCAATTCGCGGCAAGAAATCTTGGAATAGGGTGCGTTATGAAAGCGTTCGCTGAAAAAGCTCTCTCCGAGGGCCAGGTGTTTCAACTCATAATCCGGCCGCCTCTGCCTCCCAGAGATATACTCATTCTCACCGGAAGCCGAAGCCCCATATCCCCGGCAGGGAAAAAGCTTCTCAATCTGCTCATGCCCTGATGAACTCCGGCAGCCAATGAATTTCGCTGAATAAATGCTATTTACCCGGCAGTTTGAAGTCGAAAAATATCATCCTGCAGGAAATACAATGTAGGGTGCTATAGGCAGCTCAAGCTCCTTTATACCTTCCGCTACAAGACGGGCTATTTTTTCAGCGCCCATAACGTTAAAATGGCTGTTGTCCTCGTGGTTCTTTCCACCATACAAGCGTGAGTTCTTATAGCGGGGATCGCCCATAAACCTCTCATCATAAGGGCTCAAATGCATGTACAGGCCTTTGGACTGCTCTTCCCCCAAGGACTCCACCAATCGAGCGCACTTAACATTCATATCAATAAGGGGCACTTTCATTTCCTCGGCCAACTCCTTCATAGCCAAAGGGTACCGACCCATATCCTCAATGCCGTAAAATACACCGCCTTTAAATCTTCTCCGCACCACGGAGGTTAGAAGCACCGGGAAGGCTCCCTTCTGCCTTGCACCTTCAATATACAGTTTAAGATGCTTTTTGTAGGAGAGATTGTCAGTGGCGGCCAACTCAGGATCCGTGTACCGCGTAGACAGATCCTCCTCCGTTGCGTTTTTCTGATCGTTGTGGCCGAATTGGATAAATAAGTAGTCTCCGGGCTTTATCTCATTCAGGATTTGCTCCAGCCGGCCTTCCAGGATAAAGCTTTTGGAGCTTCTCCCCCCTGCGGCGTGATTGGCCACCTGGACGCGGTCCGGAGTAAAATAATGTCCCAGCACCTGTCCCCAGCCGGTTTGAGGAAACTCCTCGTCCCCATAGGTCTGGGCGGTGGAATCACCGGCTATGTAGAGAGTAATTGTCGGTTCTTTCAATGAAATACCCTCATCTTTCTTACTTTTTAGTTATCATAAAGCGAAAAGCAAGCTGGAAGTATAAAAGAATTCCCGTTTATATTCAGCCTATAACCCTATTAAATATCATCCGGCTACTTTTTATGCTTTCGTATTCTGTAAATTTCTATAATCCCTGTTTATAACCATTCCCTGCTTCATCAATTGGTTCTGCAAGGCTTTGACATCAAGATGGCAGAAAGCTCCCGGCTTATTCTTTGTATATAGCGCGGCTGCCGTCCCTGCCGCTTCCCCGGTCATGGCGCAGGTGGGTATAACCCTGGTAATATCCCATAAATCCTCTTTAACGGATATACATCTGCCGCTTGTAACGAGATTTTTAACTTTTTTTCCGTACAGGCACCAAAAAGGAATATTGAAAACAGGCCCTGCCTTTTTCCAGTCTCCCGTCATCCCGATGCTGTCATCAAAAGTAAGGTGTGCCTCAGCCTCTGTCATTTCATAGGCTCCTGCAAGCCTGCGGGTCATGCGAAACTCGGGTATGGTAGCCGGAAACAGTTGCCGGTCGGACTCCAGTTCCCGCTGCCTCAGCACATCGTGCAAAATTTCCTTATGTCCGTCAATAATCATTTGGGTCACATGATCTGTTATAACACCATTGTAATGTTTCTCCCGGGGTACGGCAACCGTCTCCTTCCAGGGAAAGGTGCGGCAAGCCCATCCCTTTTCGCCATAGGTGTAGTACCATTTTATAGAAACCCTTAAGAGTTCTTCCCCAATCCCATAAATCACCTGATTGCCGCAGCCGTCGCAAAGCGGCAAATAGACCGTAATAAGCCCTGAGGTCCCAAGCCCTCCGAGGCAGCACTGCTTTTCAACCAGAATAACCCGGCACCGTTTCTGGCTGCCGCCAGGGCAGAGGCCATACCTGCCACACCTCCTCCCACAACCAGAACGTCACAGGACTTATGTACGGGTGTCATTCTTGAATCTTCCTTAATAATGCCTGTCACTTAAATTCCTCCATACTTTCTCAATATCAAGCATTCGGGTAGGCTATTGCCATCTCATTGGACTTAGGCCATTTTTAGGCCATTTTACAGATTGTATCTATCCGAAATAGGATTCGCCTATAATCTGACTAATTGTGTACCTGTCTTCCTGCCCCTGTGTTAAGCTGCCACATTATAGTATCCCATATTTTTACATATCATTACACCCATTCCTCCTTATGACTGTATTGAGAATGGCTTTCCACCTCCGCCTCAAAGGTCATAAAGCCGTTATGGGACTCTGTTTGACTGTTGGCAGAAGCGCTGTTTCCGTTTCTTCCGAATATGTAAACCGTGTATTTCCTTTTACGGGATGTATTGTTCTGGAGAAGGAAGGAGAGCCCCTTCCCGTTAAGCTCGCATTGGAACAGGTTCTTGACAGCTTCCGATTCATACAGTTCAATGGAGGCTTTGGGATGAGGGTAGAATTCGATTATCAATTCTTCGGGAAAATCGTTACTCAATGTCATTTCAGGCTTCTGACGAACCACAGTACCTCCCTTTTTCACAAAGAGTGGAATTCCTTCTATTTTTAACAAAGGCGCTTCCACTTCAATTTCGCTGACGCCTTGAAGGGTTTCATGGGTCCACCTGTTAACCCACTCGCCTTCGGGAAGATACACCCTCCTGCTGCTTTCACCGCACACTGTAACCGGCGCAAACAGGAGGTATTCACCCATATAAAATTCGTTTCCTATAGTGTAGACCTTCTCATCCTCCATATGATGGTAAACCAGGGGACGGAGTATGGGCTCGCCCGTGAAATGGGAATGGATGGCATAAGAATAAATATAGGGCGTCAATTCATAGCGAAGCGTTAGGCAGTCCTTATAAAGAGCGCGGGTTTCCTCTGGGCAGAACCAGGGGAATTTGGCAACGGTGGAACCGTTATGAATCCGCGGAATGGGAGAAAACAAAAAGCTTGGGCATATCCTCCGGCACACATTTTCAAGGCTGAAGGCCTCCTCAAAAGCCTGTTCGTCGGTATTGTAATAGTTGGTGGTACGAAATCCCCCAATGTCAAAACCGCTTAAAGAAAATCCCGCCAATCCCACGTTCAGGCAGAACCAAATATCCTCTTCAAAACGTTCCAGTCCGAAGCCCGTATCTCCAGGCCAGGGCAGAGCATATTTCTGGCTGCCAATACCGCCTCCCCGAGATAGGGATATATGATTTTTCACACCGTTTTTAGCCATTAAATCCGTAAGAAAGCGGTTCCACACAGCACCGAAAAGATTTCTGGAAGGAATGCCGGGAGTAAGCTCACCGCTGACCCGGTCGGAATGGTCGGTCCACCAGGCAGAAACGCCTTCCTTGATTCGTGGGGTCAAAAGTGTCCCGTACCAGTCCTCCGCCTCTTTGTTAAGAAACATGGGAACCGTTTCCTGTCCCACCTGCCTCAGCCATCCCTTGGGGGCGTATTCTTCTATAGTATCCTTTGTATAGCAGCGGGAATTGACATGGAGTACGGTTTGGATCCCTATACTTTTTAGATCCTTAACCATTTTCGCACCATCCCCAAATTCGGGGTGCCAGTCAAAATCATTGGCAAGATAACCCTTGCCTTCCTGATAGACACTTGCAAAGCGTTTTCCGCCTCTCCAGGAACCGTCCAGGACAACAGCATCACAGGGATAGCCTTCACTGTGCATTCTTTTGGCATAGTCTACCGCCTCACCAGCCTCTACCAGAGAACGGGTACTGCTGAGCCAGAGGCCCAACAGCCATTTTTCCGGTATGGGGACCTTTCCCGTCATTTGAGTGTAGGCACCGATGATCTCCGCAAAGCTGCCGCCTTTTATAACGAAAAGATCCCACTCGCCCCCCGGGGTATATAAAAACCATTCGTCCTCTTTGGTTTTGCCCATATCAAAATAGACGTGGGGCCAGGGATTATTCAGAAAAACACCGTACCCGTGGGTGCTGATGAAAAAGGGAATCGGAAAGCCGCCGTAATCCCCCACATGGAGACCCGCTTTTTCCGAAAAAATATCCGCGCTTTGCCCTGTGCGGTTAGGGTGATAAATTCTTCCTCCGAAGCCGAAAACCCGCTCCCCTTTATCCAGTTTAAAAAAGGTCAGGGTACTTTCACCCGAATAGTGGGCCTCCGGGGCAAAACGTACGCCCCCATTCAGGGTTTCCACAAGGTGACGGCCCTCTTTATCCTTCACCATAAGCCCGTTGCTTTCAACGGAATAGTTCACTGTAAGGTCTTTAATGCCAAGCTCCAGGCGGTTATTCTCAAAATGCCAGGAATATTCCGGTTTTTCTTCCCCATAAGGCGCCAGGAGGTTCAAGGATTCCGTCGTCGTTCTAAACGGCTGTTTTCCTTTTTGGGAAATGGTTATTCTTGCGACGGAATCCGAGCAGGCATCCACCCGCAAAAAACCTTCTCCCTCTCCGGACAGGCAGACGCCATGTTCGCTCCGGACACAGGTGTCAAAATGAAACTCCGGTTTATTAAAGGCTTCCTTTTCAATAGTAAGGGATTTATAATCCTCATCCAGAAGAGAGTCCGGGTGAATGGAAAGATCCAGCTGCTCCTTTTTTATTGTACTCATATTCTATTCCTTTCCATGATTTATATCAGCGGCGTCATAGATAGACAGCCATTAGGCAAGCAATCGCGATGAAAGCGAAGGGGCTTGCTGCTCCTTCGCTTTCATTTGAAACAACATCGTTTTTGGAAAACCAGACACAAGTATCAATTGCATGACAAGCTTTAACTGGTAGTCCTTTGCGTAAGCAGATCTGGCTAAAAGGGACGGGTTCGATGCCGCCGGGCTTTTAATTGCGCCGGCGGTTTGGAATACTTTATTTGCAGGTTTATTCAGGCTCCACGGCCAGGCTGTTGTAATAAAAGGCGCCGGTACGGGTGCTCCAGAGAACATATTCAATTCTTGAAAAGTTTGCTGCCTGAAGGTTTTGCATTGGCTGGGCTGTCATGGTCCACACTCTCTGCTCCCCAGACATTTCCTTTACCTTAACGGAGACCGTATGGGCGTCAAAATCAAGATCAAGACTAACCTGATACCACATACCCGAAAGAAGGCTGCCGCTCCCCACAAGGATCGTGTCGGCGCCAAGCCTCACCCGAAGCGTCGTATCAAAGATAACCGTTGCAATAACTTTTCCGCTTTTATCCCTCAAATTAATGAAGCTATGGGGGTTTTCGACGGAAGCGTCCTTCATGACAAGATAGGATACGCTCATTCTTCCGGAAATGCCCGCGGCACTGTAAATTTTCGTACAGGTGGAGGAGGCGGCATCATTGGTGGTCTCCTTAAAGAGCCGGAAGCTTTTATCCGTAATTGTGGGGGTTTCGCTGATGGAAAAATAACCCAGGTTAGAAGGAGTTATCACATAGCCTGAGGTTCCCCCTATCGTTCCTGCCGGATAGGTGTCAAAGCCTTCATAAATGCCTCCGGGGACGGGATTGGCAACAGCAAGTGTTTTTACAACCTCCTGGGATGCCACATCCTCCTGAACCTCGCTGTCGAAACTCATTCCGGATAAAATCACTGAAGAATCGTCCGACTGGCCAAGGGCTTTGAAGGTCACCGCAAAAAGCTTTGCCTCATCACTTCCCGAAACGGAAAGGTCATCGCCTTCAAAAAAAAGAGCCAGTACTCCGGGAGCGGGAGATGAGGATGCAATCGACACGCCGGGCAGCAGGGATGAAACCGATTGCCATTCCATAATATCCGGATCATAATGAAGCTGGGCTTCTGTCAGAAAGATCCTGCTGTTGGGAATTACGGTCCCCTCGAGAGTAAAGTTCTGGCCGGTGGTTACCCGGTAAACACCTGTAAGGGCTGCGACGGGCATTTCAAGAGGCGGTCTTTCATCCTCTCCGGGAAGGCCCATGGCGGTTTCGCTTAAGGTAATGCTTCCGGAGCGGGCATACAGACCGAAATAGCCGTCCTCTGCTATTTTGTCTTCCTCCGTATCCAGATAGGTGAATACATTTTTACCGTCCACATTGAGGATTATCCGGACGCCGTCCTCTTCATTCACCGCCCCGGCCTGCACCAGGTGGGTTTCATTAAAGGGTATGGCGGTATTGGGGCACGAAGCCCCTCCCAGGCTTTCATACCCGGCTATTTCACCGTAAAAAACAGTCCTCTCCCCGCCATTAAAGCGGTGAAGCTCAATTAAATTGGCCTTGAAGCAAATCATATACAGACTGTTCCCGGCATCCTGAAAGCTTTTGTCATAATTCTGGTTTCTTAACACAATGGCCGGCCAGCCCCCAGCGGCGTTTATCTTCATATGCATGGTGATAAGCTCATCGCCGTACAGCCTTCCTCTGTAGGTGGCAAACCCGCTGCCGGGCGTATTGATATCGAGGATTCCCTCCTGGGCAGTGGCAGTGGAGGTGGTTTGATTGACATACCATTTTTTAGGATCCCGTATGGCCCCATTGGCGGAAATGGCTCCGTAAGAGAGGCTTGCTTCATCGCTGTAGTCAATCACATGGATGGTGATTACCCTGCTGGCCGTTATTCCGTTTAAGGCAGTGGAAACCGTAATATCGGCAGTTCCCGGCTCATGGGTTACCAATTGGCCGTAAAGAGCCGTTGCCACCCCGGGATTACTGCTGGTAAAGGTAATATCCGTACCGTCCAGAGCCTGGCCTTCTCCTGTAATACCGCGGGCTACCAGCTGCCTCATGGTTCCGGGTGCAAAGGTAATGCTTTCGGGCACCATATGCTTCACATTTTCTAGGGCATAATAGACCTCCACATCCGTGAGCACATCGTCCACATATACCGGTATCACCTTTTTAGTGAGGCTCCCGTTAAAAAATACATGGAGCACTATGTCCGTTCTCCCCGGACCTATGGCGTTTATGTTCCCACTGGCATCCACCGATGCGACGGAGGGGTTTTTGCTCATATAAAAAATGCCTGCCGAGGCTATGTCTATGGGAACGCCTTTGCCATCCGAAGCGCTGACATTCAGCACCGTTGATTCTCCGGAAGCAAGGTTCAGCTTGTCCGGGACCTGGAGAATTTCAATGGTATCCCGGGCGATATCCTTATATTCCGGCTCCAAGCCTGCGTTTGCGATAATGGACAGGGCCTCTGCGGGCCAATCGGCATCGGGGTAAATGTGGTCGTTGGTCTTCACGATATTGGCTCCCGTGCTTTTATTCCAGAAGTACCCTGTAGTGGTATAATTATTGTCCAGCCGGATATCGTGGGTGTTAATGTTTGTAAAAGCCCAATTGGTATCGTAGATATCATCCCATATGGGTGTTTGCCTTAAGTCCACAACATTTTTTTCTATCTTCCAGTAATCCGAGGACTGGTCCATATAGATGACCGCATACCTGTTCATTTGATTTTTTATGTAGTTTCCTGAAATGAGGTTGGGATTCTCCGCCGTTCCTCCTGTCACGCCAAAGGCGTAAATAGCTCCTCCGTCGAAAATACCGTCACCCATTAAATCATGTATGAAATTGTTTTCAATACGGGCGTTTTTGGTGGTGGTCACAGGCGCGTAGACGCTGCCGAAAAAGCTTATCCCCGAATAGGGTACATTGTAGATCTCGTTATGTGAAATATCAATGTCCATGGGGAAAGCGTTTGTAATGGCTGTGGCGCCTCTGTATTCCACGGCTGCGTCATGAATGTAATTGTTTACGATATCATTGTTTTTCAAAACGAGCCGCTGGTCGCCGGGATTGTATATCCCCGCATTCTTTTTCGAGGTTTCACCCGCATTTACGGCGGAGCCCGAAATATCATAAAACCGGCAGCCCCGTATAAGGGTATCCTGAACACCTTGTAAAAGGTTTATGCCCGTACCTCCCAGCCTGGAAAAATCACACCGTTCAAAAACCACATTGATGGCTCTGGTTAAATTAACGGCTGCCCCGGGCATTTCCAGGGTACCCACCTTGTAATTGTTTTGCTCGTCTATCCAGCCGCCTTCGTCAGTGGGTTTCATCCATGTGGAATAAGAAAAGCCTATCCCCTCAAAGCGGATATTTTTAACAGGCGTATCCAGACTGCTCCCTTCAATTCTTACAACATTTTCCAATGCGGCGACTGTCACACGTGCCGAAGACATGTCTTCTCCTGCTCTTGGCTTATAGTACAGACTGGAGGTTTCATTATCCAGATACCATTCTCCAGCTTCATCTATGAATTCAAAGGCGTTTTCCAGATACCACTGGGTGAGTTTTGAGCGGTTCATAACCGAGCTCCACAGTGAGGAATTCAGCGTGACCAGGGCTTTCCCATTCAGTTCCGAAACAGCTTGGACCCCCACCCGTGGGTTGGTCCAGGCAGCTTTAAAGACACATTCCACATCGGATGGGTTTGAAAGCCCGGCAAGCCACACATCATCGGTCAAATAGCCCTGGGCCGTTTTGACAGGGTTGGCCAGAGCGCCTTCGGTTCTGGCTCTTACCGCCCTTATCCCGTTTACATAAATCTGCCTTGTCCGCACATTGTCCGCCTGTGCCCGATAGATATTTTTATCCGCGTCATAGAGAGTCCAGCCTGTAATATCCTTTCCTCCCTCAATGATCGGTTTTTCATTTCCATAGGCTTTGTAGATAACCGAATACCCCTGATTCCCCGAATCCCTTTCGTCCAGAAGCCAGGAATCCTCCAGCACAAAGCTTCCGTCCCGGAGATAGACGATAATATCCCCGGTCATCTCTCCCTTTGTGTCCCGGATGATTTCCTGAGCCTTCCGGACGGTGGCGAAGGGAAGCTCCTGAGTGCCGGGATGATTGTCATTCCCTGATGGTGAAACATAATAGGCAGCCTGTATGCTTTGCACACTGTCAAGTGCTTTGGCCGTTTCTTCCGGTTCCTGTCCCAACGCCATTCCCATGGATGACAGTGCTATGCATCCGGTCAGGATCAAGCCTATGGCTTTTTTATGTTTTCCAAACACTGAGGATCCCCTCCTTCTTACTTTTTCTGAGCCAGAAAAGCGTCCAACTGACTTTGCTTCTCAGCGATTATCTTGCTAACTCCGGCAGTCTCCAGCTTTGCCAGGAACTCTGCCAGCGTGCTTTCCGTATTGTCCCCATACATGCCCGTATTAAAATTGGCTTTGTATTCATTAACAATAGCGGCGCAATTGGTCATTTCGGTTTTTACATTTTCCGGATTGAAGGTAAACCCATAGATTTTTGAAATAACAGCCGAGTCATTCACTTCCTTTGTCTTTGTCCAGAGATCATCGCTCTGGGTACCCGTTACAAAGGAGTTAAACTGATTGCCGTACATCCAGCCGGTGCTTCCTGAGCTTCCGTATTTTGATTCGGGAAGGACTTCAACCCGATTATCACTGACCTTTTTATAATCCTCGTTCTCGATACCCCAGGTAAGTGTGTTATAAAGGTCCTTATCGGTATTCATAAGCTCAATGTACATGAGGGCACGTTCCGGATTTTTTGAGGTTGCGGATACGCCGGTCATGGTGGCGATGCTACCATAAGTGGTTAAAAGGGGATCACCAAGAGCAATGACATAGCGTTCATGCTTGTAGGAATTCTTCAGCGTCTGCTCCACCCCGGGTGAAACCGTAGCAATATAGGCGGCGGCATACTTTGATGTATCGAATGCGGGCCGCGTGAGGGCATCCTTGGCAATCAGGCCCTTCTGCTGAAAATCCTTCAGGGTCAGCATATGCTCTTTGAATTCCGGTGTGGCATATTCATTAAAGATCTGAGGCTTTTCCTCATTGGTTTTTGAAACGCCGGGCACATCGGTTCCGCCGATGGTCTCCCATTGGAAGCTGGGATACAGATAGCTGAAGACATGGCTCTTCATGCTGGCGTTAAAGAGCTGATCCGTCATATCGGCCGGCTCTCCTGCCTTAACCTTTTCCAGAAAGGGGGTCAGGTCAGCAAGCTTTGTAACGCCCGAGGGATCGAAGGCATATTTGTCGGCCAGAGGCTTTGATATGGAATAACCGGACTGGCGGGCGAAAATCTGTTGATTGATGCTGGCGTAAATTTTTCCGTCCACCTTTGTCGCTTCCCATATTTCAGGCGAAAACAGGGCGTAGGTTTCGGGGGCATATTGGGGCAGGAGCCCGGTAATATCGGTAAAAGCTCCCTTGGAAGCGTTTTCAAAATAATTGAGAGAGTCCGGGGATGTAAAGCACAGGTCAAATTCTTCAAGGGCATTGACCATAATGATCATTTTCTGGGTGTAATCGCCGTTAGGAATCTTGTAGAATTCCATATTGGCGTTGATTTTCTCCTTAAGGAGTGTGTTCATGGCTTCAAAAACAGCTTCGTCGCCGGGCTTGGAGGCTCCATAATAGTAATATTTCAAGGTTACGGGTTCCAGCACCTGGGGACTCGCAGAGGCGGTCGGCGTTGCCGATGCGGAAGCCGTGGCATTTTCCGGAGTCGCCGTGACATTCTGGGAAGGCTTTTCAGCCGACTGGCCGCACCCTCCAAGTATAGCGGCGCTTAAAAGTACGGGTAATGCAATTGAGGACCATACCTTTCTTTTTTTCATAACATAAACTCCCCTTTTTTATTTTAATCAGGCCTTTATCCTGATTATTTCAATATGACGCGGAACGGTTATAACATTCAGCCCTTAACGGCGCCCACGGTTATACCCTTGACAAAATACTTCTGGAGAAAGGAAAAGACAAACATCATGGGAAGCGAGGTTAATACCATCATGGCATACATCATGGAATCCGTTGGAATGCTGGACGGATCAATAGGCATTCCGTTGGGATCACTGCCCCCGTTTCTAACCATTTCGATATAAGTGGTAATATTTTTTAGGATAAGCTGGATGGGATACTTTTTATTCTGATCGATAAACAGCATGGCGTGAATGGTTTCGTTCCAGTAGCCCAGAATCATCATAAGCGCCAGGGTTGCCAGCCCTGGCTTTGACAGCGGCAGAATAATGCGAAACAGTGTGGTGTAATCCGACGCCCCGTCTATCTTTGCAGATTCCACAAGGGAAGGCGGAATATCCTGAAAAAACACTCGCAGTAAAAAGATATTGAAGGGTGCCGCAATTACGGGAAGAATGAGGGAAAGCAACGAATTTTTCAAGTGCAGATATTGTACTACCAGTATGTACAGTGGAACCATACCGCCGCTGAAAATCATAGTAACGAAAATATAAAAGGATACTACCCCTCTAAAGCGGAAATCCTTTCGTGACAGGGGATAAGCAATGAACGCCGTAACCAGCAGATTCAGGGCTGTTCCGAAAATGGCTATCATAAAGGAATTTTTATACCCCGTGATTAAGGTGGTGGGATCCGCAAAAACATATCGGTAAGCATCCAGGGAAAAGCTCTTTGGAATAAGCCTGTAGCCGTCAACCTGAATCGACGAGCTGTCGGTAAAGGATACGGAGATGGTCATAATCATGGGCAGAAGGCACAGGGCGCAAAACAATATCAGGCACAGATGTGCGACTATGACAATAGGTGATTGTCTTCTTTTCATATCGAGGCTCCTCTCGCATATCAGCGGTGCATCCTATAAAACATTTCTGCAAACCGGATTAAAACAATCCGAATTCGCTGTTGTACATTTTTGACAGCTTGTTGGTAACAAGAATCAAAATAAAGCCTACCACCGACTGAAAAACTCCCACCGCCGAGCTCATGGCAAAATCTCCGTTAACGGTGAGCGCTCTGAAAACATAGGTATCCAGGACATCGGTAACCGGATATAGCATGGAGATATTCCGGGGTACAAAGTAGAATAAGCCGAAATCGGCACGGAGAATTTTACCGACAGACAGAATGGTCAGCATTACCATCATAGGGGACAGAAAAGGGATGGATATATGCCTAATGCACTGGATTTTTGAGGCTCCGTCGATTTCCGCCGCCTCAAAAAGCTCCTTGCTGATACTCATCAACGCAGAATAGTAGATAAGGCTGCTGAATCCGGCTGATTTCCAGACCCCCATAATTGGCAATATGAAAAGCCAGTAACCGGGCTCGGAATAAAAGGCTATTTCTTTTCCTGTGAGGGCTTTAATCATTGTGGTAAGCATTCCTGTAGCCGGATTTAAAAGGGTGGTCAGCATAAGGCCTACCAGTACCCAGGAAAAAAAGTAGGGAAAGAACATGACGGACTGATAAAGCTTCAAGGCTTTGCGGTTGAGTATTTCATACAGCAGCAGGGCAAAGAACACGCTGGCTGCCAGTTCCACTACAATGAGAATCACATTAAGCCCCATTGTATTTCTGAGTATACGCCACGCATCTATGGATTTGAAAAAGAACTCAAAGTTTTTCAACCCGTTCCACGGGCTTCCAATAATTCCTTTTGCAGGTATATAATTTTTAAAGGCAATGATAATGCCTATCATGGGGAGATAGGAGAAAATAAATATTTTTATTATGGCGGGAAGACACATAATAAGCAAATGCCTGTCCTCTTTAAGATGCTTCAGGACGTTTTTCCGTGTCCCTATCTCCGAGGGCTTGCCCGGCATTGGCTTTTTTCCAGTTGCCCATGCTTTTCTGAGTGTTGTCATCAAGGATTCTCCAATCTTAAAAATTTAACGGGTTGAATGGCACCTGAACCTGTTTGTGAAACTCAACACCCTCAGTATAGGGACGGAGCAAGCCACCGTAAACTTCAATATCGTCCAAAACGCCTTCAAATACAGCTTCGCTGTCTTTTTCATCCGTTTTTAAAGTCCATCGGACATTATTAAAGTGCTATCGCCTCTTCTCTCTTTTGCATTCCGGCTTTAAAGCAGGCTATTTCTGCAGAGTATACCGGGGCAGGTATACAATTACCTTAATAACTGATAAACCGAGATAAAAAAAGGAACCTGACAGGCAGATTCCTTTAATTCCTTTATTTCACTCAATCCTTTTTCAAATAGTTAACGCTCCGGAATTCATTGGGCGTTATGCCGTTATACTTTTTAAAGAGGGTATAAAAGTAGTTGATATTCATAAACCCGCAGGACTGAGCAATATCGTTTACAGGAGCGTCCGTGTTTTCCAGCTGGCTTTTGGCACGTTCAAGGCGGTAACGGTTTATTCTGTCTCCCAGAAATTCTCCCGAAGCCTTGCGGTAGATGGTTCTAAGGTACTTGGAGGTAATACCGAAGCTCATAGCTATCCTTTCCGGATCCAAATTAGGATTTGTATACTCTTTTTCAAGAAACTTCTCCACATCCTCCAGAAGCTCTCCGTATTTTTCATGCTTCTTAACCGGTTCCATGGAATTGGCAAGAAGATCAAACATTCTGTCATAGTGCTTTTGCAGTTCGGTTTCCAAATCCTCCAGGGATTCAAACGCCGTAATGCGGCTGATTATGGCAATAAAGGGTTCGTAGCTCACCTCAAAGGCGAGTAGGCTGTGCTTTTTTACACCTTCCTTTATAAGTACAATGAGCTGCATCAGCATGGTTTGAAGGCTATTGACGGAATAGCCCCTGGTACTGGCAATCATGGTTTTTTGGTATCCATAGGCCCCCTCCCTGTCGCCCTTGAGCAGACAAACGATGAAGCCTGACGCAGCATCTTCAGGAAAAACGTACTCCTTTTTCTTTATTTCTGCTATTCCCGAGGTATAAAGGACGGCCCGGGGCTCATAAAAGAGTCTGTAGTCCAGAGCCTCCAGGCAGCTGTCCACGCTTTCCTTCACCTGTCCCATATCGTCCACAATATCACCGATGCAGACGGTAAAGACCATATCCAGATATTCCTCGGTTTTGCTCTGAATCTCTTTTACCATCGTCTCCAGACGAAGGGTTGCGTCCTCATTTTCTTCTCCGTCCGCGTTGAGCAGCACACCAATCAGTCCCTCGCCCAGGTCCGCTGCCTCGCCGGAAAAAGAGGCATTGGCGGCAATTTCATTAATAATGTTGATACATCCGTAAGTAAAAAGCTCCCGATCCTCCGGAGGATACTTTTCGCAATATTCCGGATAGCGGGCGATTTTAAAAACAACGGCAACCAGGCTTTTATCGGTGTGAAGAGTGATTTTGAACCGGGAAAAGTAATGATTCATGGTGCTCTTATCCACCTGTTGTGTTAACAGCAATTTAAGGTATTGCTGCTTTTTTTCATAGCCCGCATTTTTTTCCATATCAAATTTCCGTTGAAGCTCAGTTATTCTCTTGCTGAAAATCCCATAGAAGTTTCTTGAGAAAAATAAAACCACCATAACGGAAAGAACCGTGACTAAAGCAAAAATGAATACGGAATAAAGGGTTATTCTTTGAAGCTTTCCAATAACAAAGTCATATGGTGTCAGCCGGATAAATTTCCAGTCGGATACGTTGGAGGAAACATAGGATACGAGATAATCCTGCTCATTAATGTTTTTTATCACATGGCCGGAAGTCTTCTCATCGTTCATGATATCATCTATAAAAAAACTGTCCTTTATATTGTCAAGATAGTGGTAAGCTCCGTTTCCCAGGGTTATGAGCCCGTTGGCGTCCACCACCAAAGTTTCGCTGCTGATAGTTGGATTCATGGAATCAAGTGTATTTTTCATCCATTCCTGGGACACATTTAAAACAATGGCATTATCAACATACTCCTTTTGCTTTTCGAAAAAAATAAAGGTATAAACCTCCTCTGCGGGCTCCCTGCCGGGGGCGAGAGTGGTATACGTTCCCACTTGAGGGATTTTACGGGCCAGGGGTTTAAGAATATCCATATTGGGCGTATTTTTAAGCTGATCCACAATATCCTCATCAGGAAAGCTGTCCAGGGGAAATACTTTTCCTTCAAAATAGATCTTCTCGGCATTGCGGTTATAGATGTAGATGGAATTTACAAAAGGCAAATTAATATTGACAATGCTGACCTGCTGCAAAAGTGCGGCCGCTTCCAGCTCCGTTAAATAATCGTAATTCATAAGCTTTAACGCTGCCGGATTGGAATAAAGCTGTACCAGGGTCATCTTTGCGGCCTCGAACATAAAATTGGTGCTGTAGCTCAACTGGGACAGCTCTTCCACTGCATTATTCTGGGCGAGCTCCAGAGAATGGTTTTTATAGCTGGCATACATCGAGGAGGAAAGAAAAATATTGGTTAACAGAACAATAAGAACAAAGGTTAAAATAAACTTGACTGAACTGAGCATAGACATTTTTTTCCGGCCGTAAAATCGAAACATGGGATGCCTCCTTGATCGGCTCTTATGTCATCGTCTTTAGCCTAGTATAACATAATCGCTGCAGCCTCTCTCACTTAAAATAAGTTTTTGTCTTTCTTCTGCCTGATTTCCAGCCCTTTTATTGGTTCGCTGCAATTTGTGCGGTTCCATTTATAAGAACTCTCTTTTTGTGGCATTCTTATAAATAGCTGTCTGAAAGCATCATCTGCAGCAGAGGCAGTCAGGAAAGACTCTCACAAAATATATAAGTTGAGCTTATATATTTCATAATTAATATCAATTTCACTTATGCTTCAATGTATGTTACTTTTATCATGCAGTCTGGCTTGGAAAAAGCTTTGGCCTGGAGGAGGTACATTATGGTAAGAACCATAGTAGGCGCCAATTGGGGCGATGAGGGAAAAGGGAAAATGACGGATCTGCTGGCAGAGGATGCTGACATTGTGGTTCGCTTTCAGGGCGGAGCTAACGCCGGTCACACGATTATCAACCAATACGGCAAGTCTGCCCTTCATTTATTGCCTTCCGGAGTTTTTCGCGACAATGTGGTTAATGTTATTGCTCAGGGTGTGGCTCTCAATCTCGATGGTCTTTTTAAGGAGCTGGATACGCTATTGGCATCCGGTGTTCCCCACCCCAAGCTCCTTATATCCGACAGGGCCCAAATCGTCATGCCCTACCATATTCTTCTTGATAAGCTTGAGGAGGAGCGATTGGGCGAGAAGGGCTTTGGTTCCACGAAATCCGGGATCGCCCCCTTTTACTCCGATAAATACTTAAAAATAGGTATACAGGTATGCGACCTCTTCCATGAGAATGTGCTTAAGAGCAAGCTGGAAGCGGTCTGCGAGGTAAAAAACAAGCTTATTCATACTCTCTATGGAAAAAAGGAGAGCCTGGATCCTCAAAAAATTTATGATGAACTGGCCGCCTACGCCCCAAGGCTTGAACCAATGACAGGCGATGTGGCTGTTTTCCTTAACAACGCCATTTCTGAAAACAAGCGCATACTTCTTGAGGGGCAGCTTGGCGCGCTAAAGGATCCGGATAACGGCATTTATCCCTTTACCACATCGTCTTCGCCTCTGGCGGGCTTTGCAACAGTAGGGGCGGGCATTCCCCCCTATGCCATTAAAGAGGTCATAACGGTGGTAAAGGCCTACTCCTCCTGCGTGGGTGCCGGAGCCTTTGTCAGTGAGATTTTTGGTGAGGAAGCCAACGAGCTTAGAAACCGTGGTGGTGACTGCGGCGAATACGGCGCAACCACGGGACGCCCCCGCCGCATGGGCTGGTTCGATGCGGTAGCCACCCGTTACGGCTGTATGCTTCAGGGTACCACACATGTGGCGCTGACGCTGCTGGATGTTTTAAGCTATCTGGACACGCTGCCGGTATGCACGGGATATGAAGTTGACGGTAAGCTGCTGTCACATTTTCCGCCCACGCCTCTGCTTGACAAGGCAAAGCCGGTTTGGACCCATCTGCCGGGCTGGAAAACGGATATCCGGGGAATCCGCAGCTACAGCGATCTGCCTGAGGCAGCCAAAAACTATGTGGCTTTTATTGAAAAGCAAATTGGCTATCCTGTCCGTTATATATCCAACGGTCCGGAACGGGATGCGGTTCTTACAAAATAAGCCGCTTCCTGCCTGTATGAGCTGCGGTTCTTTTATAAAAATATCGGCGTATTATGGAAACGGGGTCCTCACAAGACCCTGTTTTTATTGTATTATAAAGAAGGAATACTTTAGCATGGCAAATGTGGCATAGCTTCGCAGAAGGAAAGGATGAAGTCTTTTGAGCAATGAATTTATGAAGGAAGCCATCGCCGAGGCTTACAAGGGTATACAAAACGGCCATGGCGGCCCGTTTGGTGCTGTTATCGTCAAGGATGGCAAAATTATTGGCAGGGGCCACAATTGTGTTATCCGGGATAAGGATCCCACCCTTCACGGTGAAATCATGGCTATTCGTGACGCCTGCCGTCAGGCCGGGGATTTTAATTTAAGCGGCAGTGAAATCTATACCACCGCGGAACCCTGCCCCATGTGCCTGGGTGCTATACTCTGGGCGGGCATCGGTAAAATTTATTATGGCTGCAACCGTGTGGATACGGAAAAAATAGGCTTTAGGGACAATGTCTTTTACAGCATGCTGGATGGCGGACCCAAGGCCTACGAGATTAGCGAAACCGAGCGAGAAACATGTCTTAAGCTGTTCAAGGACTATCAGGACATTGAAGACAGGACCATGTATTAAAGGATGAATGAACAGGAACCTCCAAAAAAA
>JAFADM010000282.1 GCA_023424865.1 Bacillota bacterium
ATTATGTACCGCATAGATGGGCAAGCCGGAGGCACTGAGCCCTTGAGGTACTTGTGAAGCATCTGCGGCCCCAATACTTTCAGGCGACAATGCTTTTGAATCAGATTCATTTAATTGGAGCGCCTGAGTTTCCGGTTGTGCTGGTATTGGGGACATCTCACTTCCAGATAGCCCTGATATTGGGGTTGTTTTACTTTCCGACTGCTCAGGTATTGGAGTTGTCTTGCTTTCCAGTTGCTCAGGTATTGGAGTTGTCTTGCTTTCCAGTTGCTCTGCTTCTTGAGGTTTTGTGGTTATTGATGCGCCTGTCGTGTCTGTTGCCCCTGTCGCCTCAGTTGCTCCTGCGGTCTCTGTTGCCTCGGATATCATGGCCCCGGCAGGTGACGCAGCAGTTGCGGTCAAATCTGAATTGTCATCCGTATTTGCCGGCAATTCGGGCCGGCAAGCCGCAAGGCCTGCAACCAGTATGAAAAAGAGTACGACAAACAGAAATCTGAATGTTTTCATTTTACATTCCTCCGATATGAGCTAATCTGATAAAGCCCCCCTTACAAACGTTGACTGTAATGAATGGATAGCCGGTGTATTTCTCTCTGCTTAAAATTCCAGTGACTGATATAACTATTATACCAAATGATTATCCTGCAAGGGTAATTTAGCCTTTTCCAGCTTCATGCTATTTCTTTTAGCTTTTATTCTGAAAGGAAAACAACTGTTGCTCATAATACGGTCTGAACCCAAGTTTTTCATAGAGCTCGGCTCCTTCAAAGCTTGAACGCAGCGTCACCATTTCAGCACCACATTCCTGTAAGCTTTGAAGAGCTTTCAAGCAAACCGCATATGCTGCTCCGTGCCTGCGATATTCATTCAGTGTTGATACAAACTCCAAGGAAGCATTGGAGCCGTCTTTAATAGTGGCCGCCGTAGATACGGGTACGCCATTGATAAAACCCAGATAAAAGGCAAGCGCCTCTTGCTCAAGCCAGACGGCATAATGCTTTGCGGTCAGTAACTCCCACTCGTGCAAGGCGGTGTTGACTACATTTATCCACGCTTGGAACTCAATCGGCGTCTTTACTTTTATGATTTTTATATTTTTATTGGGCTGAGATAGGGTGATTAACCCGTTCATGTCAAAAGCCATGCCATATTCGGGCCGTTCTTTGTTTGTTATGTTCTTAAAGCCTTTTGCTGCAAGGATATCCGCTAATCCTTCAGGTGTGGAAAGCGGTGTCAGAGCCCATAAAGCCGGAACGTTGCCAGCCTGGAGCTCAGGCAGCAATTTACAAATTTCTTCCTCCGCCAAGCTGGAGAGCTGTGACTTATAAACGATGGCCGGCCCCTTCTCGCCCGGTATAGGTGCTATCCATTCAATTCGGCCTTCATGATGGCACATATTGCTCGCCAGAGAAAAGGCCCGAAAGTAAAGCTCGGCGCCTTTTACGATTGCCTTGATATACGGTTTGCTGCTCATAGGCATCCTCCATACAAAGTTTTATATGAGCATACCATCCCTGTTAGATAGAAAATGAACAATTTTCATCATAATGGATTCTTTTTTTCGAACACCGGCGTAAACCATTCCATTTGACAGTAGTTTCCGTCATAGGATGTTGTATCTATCTTCTCAAAATACAACTTATTATGAAATGAACCATATTTCTCTTTTTTATCGTTAACAAACGCAACTATTGTATTATACATTCCTCGGGCAATATCCGCATTGATATCATAGTAATGGTGCTGACCGATATAGTGAAACCGCGCGCATAAAGAAGCGGGAAATTTATCACCCTCAAGGCCGTCTGGGATATTACTTAAGTCCTTAACCTTTACCGAAGGAAGGTAGTATGAGTAATCCGCGGCAGGATCCGGAATTCTGGTCAAGCCAAAGTATGTGTTGGAATTCACAGTGTTTTTAATCAAGCTTTTTTCATTGTGCCAAAATTCCTTTGCCACTTTGGGAGGCAGCTCCACCGATTCCTGATAGGGTATTTTATGCCTGCTGCCAACAACATAAAGCTGTGGAACATATACCAATTGCGGTCCAAATAAAACGCCGTCTGCCAGCCTGTTTGAATCGAAAAGCTGGAATGGAGGCGTTATCCTTACAATTTGGCCTGTTTTGCGAAGCTCGCCAGGCGTAAGGCCATATTCCCGCTTAAAAGCCCTGATATAGGATTGCTCATACTTAAAGCCGTATTCGGCCGCTATATCCAATATATTAAAATCGGTTTTGAGTAAGCTCTCAAGGCTTGCTGATAATTTGCGTGAGCGGATATAGCTTGCCAACGGCAATCCGAAAGCAAACTTAAATAGCCTTTGCATATGTACAGAAGATAAAAGAATAGATTTAGCCAATTCGTCTATATCAAGCTCTTCATTTATTTTATCTTCAATCTCATTCAAAACATGAGCCAGCAATTCATATGGCTTCATAATTTCGTGCACCAAAAGCTTCCGTTCAAATGACACTGTTGAATGCCACGCAAGGCTATACCCCTTTCATAATCCATATAAACCCTCTTACCCTTTAATTAAATCAACCGCTCCGAATACCATTATGGCTGAATAAGTTAAGAACAGTACCATAATTATGTTAACAGACTTTTTATGCTTCTGCAAAAACACTTTGCCTCCCTTTTGGCGGGATTTGCTTACGCAAATGGCTGACAATAAAAAACGAGCTGACAATCCACTCTTTCAGCTCGTTTTGTGTTCATAGCTCCACTAAGAAAGCCCTGCATTATTCCTCCGGTTGTCAGAAAAAAACCTTATCTCCACGGGTCTACAGGTATTTTGCAGTAATGGATTCCTTGCAGTTTATTAGATTACCAGGCGTTCCTTCAAAAAGAATCCGGCCGCCTCGGCTTCCGCCCTCAACACCTACGTCAATAATCCAGTCGGCATTACGAATGACATCGAGGTTGTGTTCAATGACAATAACCGTGTTGCCTTTATCAACAAGACGGTCAATAAGAGCCAAAATACCGGTAATATCGGACATGTGCAAGCCAGTGGTAGGCTCATCCATAATATAAATATTACCCTTTTTACTCAGTTCCTTGGCAAGCTTCAAGCGTTGGCACTCTCCCCCGGAAAGGGTGTCTAATGGCTGTCCCAGCGTCATGTAATGCAAACCCACATCAACGATATATTTCAGCTTGTTTCGGATCTCTTTTTGATTAAAAAATTCGACGGCATCGGCTATTGTCATTGTCAGCACATCAACAATGGACCTGCCATTATACTTATAATCCAAAACCTCCTGCTTAAACCGTTTTCCGCCGCATTCCTCACAGATGGTTTCTACTGAATCCATAAAGGAAAGATCGGTTTCTATATAACCCCGACCCTTACAGGACTCACAGGCCCCCTCTGAATTATAACTGAACAATCCGGCGCTTACTTTGTTTTCATCCGCGAATAATTTACGTATCCAGTCCATTATTCCGGTAAAGGTGGCGGGATTTGAACGCAAATTAGCGCTGACTGCGGACTGATCGATGATGATGGCATCGGTAAATTCCTTTGCAAAAACACCGTTGACCAGAGTGGATTTTCCGGAGCCGGCAACTCCTGTAACAACAGTGAATATGCCCTTAGGTATTTTTAAGCTGACATTTTTTAAATTGTGTAAACTGCTTTTCTTGGTTTCAATGAATTCCTTGCTTGTCCTTGGATTGTTCTTAATCGGCAGGCTCCT
>JAFADM010000290.1 GCA_023424865.1 Bacillota bacterium
AAGAAAAAGAACCACCAGAGCAGCCGTGATAATAAAGCCTACCGGGCCAAGACGCTGATAAAGAGCCAGGAGGTTGTCCATGTATAAACCACACCTTTCCTAGAGGAAATCCGGGACAGGGTCCAAAGGCAGACCTCTTTGCCGGGTATGGTATTATATTTATGAGCTTGTCCTCCTGGTTAGAAGTATTGCGCAAGATTAGGCTCTTGTTAAAGGGCTTCAAGGGCTTCTCTTCCCTTGAAGAAAACCATTCTGGAGGCATCCAGCCCGCATTGTACAAGCCCCTTGCCCTTATTAAAGGCAACCCCCGTATACTTGAATAATTTCCCGTCCACATCCCGAAAAGCGGCTTTCTGGTTTACCCGAAGGGAGGGATCCTTAAATATTTGCATGAATTCGTAGGTTTGATCTCCCTTTTTGCTGCTGAACTGAAAACCAAGAATGGCTGAATTGCTGCTGTTTACAATTAAACCTTTCTCATCCAGTATATGTATTTCACTTAAGCCTGTCTTTTCGGACAGCTCCGTGAGCTCCTCATTGCTCAAGGCCTTATTGTCAAGTATTTGAGCGATGCTTTGGGCAAGACCGAGCATTTGCTCGCCCACCATATGATCAAATCTGTCCATGATGGATTCAAGATCTCCTGAAATTTTGGCAAGCTTGGCTGTGTTTTCCCTGTTGATACGGACGTCTTCAAGCTGATTCTCCACGACACAGGCGATTTCCTCAACGGAGGCGGTGCCGGAATGGGTTTTGTCCGCAACCTTTCCGGTGCTTTCCGAAATGAGGCCGGTTGCGCCGGACTGACGTGAAGCCCCGTCCTCGATGACACTGTTCATTTCCTTAACCTTTACCACAGAATCGAGAATATCCCTCAGGTTGTCCCCGGCAAGGGCCGCTATGCCTACGCCCTCTTCCACACGGCTTCCCACATGGAGAATGGCTTCCACTACGCCGGAAACCTCGCCGCTTACCTCTTTGACAAGATCGCTTATCTGGGTTGCTGCCTGGCGGCTTTCATCGGCAAGCTTTCTAACCTCCTCGGATACCACGGCAAAGCCTCTGCCGTTTTCCCCGGCCCGGGCAGCTTCAATAGCGGCATTAAGGGCCAGCATATTGGTCTGTTCGGAAATAGAGGTAATGGTGCCGCTGATTTGACCTATTTGCCGGGAGGTTTCCTCCAGGCTTTTTATCACGGAGGACGTTTTTTCCACATCCTCCCGGATTTCCTTCATGGACAGGCAAACCTTGCTTACTGCCTCTTCACCGCTGGTGGCCGCATCACTGGCTTCCTTGGCCGTAGCGGCAGCCCGAGCGCTTTGATCCGCAATAGACTGGCCCGACTGGGCCAACTCCGAGGCCGCCCGGGCGATATCCGAAAGATTTTCGGAGGTTTCCTCAAAAAACTGGCGGATTTCGTTAAGTCCGGTATTGAGGTTTTCCATGCCCTCCGTGGTTCTCACGGAAGCCTCGTCGATTTTTACAGCGGAGGTATTGACGGATACGGAGGTATGAAGCAGCTCGTATATCCAGGTGTTAAGCATGCTTCGCAAGGTGTCCAGCTGGGTGTAGACTTCCTTGAAGACCGGTTCCTTTGACGCTGCATGGGGGCGGGCCGTAAAATTACCCTCGTTGAAGGCGAAAAGGCTCTTTTTTATCTCCTCTGTAAACCGGCTGTAGCTTGCCATTAAAAAGCTTGCGGCAAGACCTGCACCAAGGGCGGCCAGCGCTGCAAGCCCTAATTTCAGGGGTAATTGAGCTGTGATGGGGGAGGAACTCACCGCACCATAGCCAAAGAGGCAAAGAACGTTGATTGCAAAAACCACTAAACCCAGTTTTAATCCCAGTCGTAACTTCATAGTCCTACTCCTTCCTGTTTCAAAGGGGTGAATCCATAGGGGATGCACATAAAATACGAAAAAGCGCCGAAGGCAGGTGTACCTGCACTCGGCGCCATCATCGGCAGCAGCAAGATCTGTTTTATGGGTTCACATCCGGCTTCAAGCTTTTGCTTCGCTTTTTTCTCTTATGTATTCGTCCATGGCTTTAGCGGCGTTTTTGCCTGCGCCCATGGCCAGAATAACGGTGGCGGCACCTGTAACGGCATCGCCGCCTGCGAATACGCCGGCTTTGCTTGTTGCGCCGGTTTCTTCATCGGCTACGATACAGCCCCACTTATTGGTCTCAAGATCCGGTGTGGTACTTCGGATAAGAGGGTTGGGGGAGGTTCCGATGGACATGATAACCGCATCCATGGGAATAACATGCTCCGAACCGGCTTTAACGACAGGCCGTCTTCTTCCGGAGGCATCCGGTTCGCCCAGTTCCATTTCAACACACTCAACACCGGTTACCCAGCCTTTTTCGTCGCCTAAAATACGGACAGGGTTTGTCAGAACCTTAAAAATAATGCCCTCTTCCTTGGCGTGATGAACTTCCTCAAGACGGGCGGGAAGCTCTGCTTCCGATCTTCTGTAGATAATATAGACATTTTCCGCGCCCAGACGCTTGGCGCTTCTGGCAGCATCCATAGCCACGTTTCCTCCGCCCACCACAGCCACGTTTTTGCCAAACTTAACAGGCGTGTCGGATTCAGGGAACTTGTAGGCCTTCATAAGGTTGATGCGGGTTAAAAACTCATTGGCCGAATAAACGCCGTTGAGGTTTTCGCCGGGAATGTTCATAAAGGCGGGCAGTCCTGCGCCGGAGCCCACAAAGACGGCCTCGTAGCCTTCCTCGAAAATTTCTTCAATGGTAAGGACCTTACCGATAACCATATTGGTCTTTATTTCAACACCCATTTCCTTAAGGGAGTCGATTTCCTTTTGAACCAGCGCCTTGGGCAGACGGAATTCAGGAATCCCATAAACCAGAACACCGCCGGCTTTATGGAAGGCCTCAAAAATGGTTACATCATAGCCCAGCTTGGCCAGATCCCCCGCACAGGTAAGACCGGAAGGGCCGGAGCCCACAACAGCAACCTTTTTGCCGTTGCGCTCAGTTTTTACAGGTGTCCGGGAAACATTTCTTATAGCCCAGTCGGCTGCAAAGCGTTCAAGTCTTCCGATGCCTACAGGCTCGCCCTTAACGCCCCGGACGCATTTTTGCTCACACTGGGTTTCCTGTGGGCACACTCTTCCGCAAACAGCGGGAAGTCCGTTGGTTTCGCGGATTTTATCATAGGCCTGCTCGAATTCACCTTTACTGATAAGCGTGACAAACTCAGGAATTTTTACATTAACGGGACATCCGGACACGCAGGGCTTGTGCTTGCAGTTCAGACAGCGCTGAGCCTCTTCCACAGCCATTTCTTCGGTGTAGCCCAGGGCCACCTCGTCAAAGTTTTTATTGCGGACATTAGGATCCTGTTCGGGAATGGCCACCTTTTTTAATGACATATTAGGCATTCTGTCCACCTCCTAAGCCGATTCTGCAGGCATGGTGATCAAGGGACTGCTTTTCGTCCTCCTTGTACATGGAAAGGCGGCGCATAAGCTCGCTGAAATCCACCTCGTGGCCGTCAAAATCGGGACCGTCCACACAGGCAAATTTGGTCTTGCCGCCAATGGTAACACGACATCCGCCGCACATGCCCGTTCCGTCAATCATAACCGGATTTAGGCTGACAATGGTTTTAATGCCGTAAGGCCTTGTTACGTCACAAACAACCTTCATCATGATGGGAGGGCCGATGGCGATAACCACGTCATAAGCATTGCCCGCATCAATGAGGCCTTTAAGAATATCGGAGACAAAGCCCTTGGTTCCGTTGGAGCCGTCGTCGGTGGTAACAAAGAGGCGGCTTGCAACCGCGTTCATTTCCTTCTCCAGTATAACCAGGTCCTTATTGCGAAAGCCTGTTATAACATCCACATCCACACCCAGGCTGTGAAGCTTTTTTGCCTGAGGATAAGCAATGGCAGTACCCAGACCGCCGCCGATAACGGCCGCTTTTTTCACGCCGTCAAAATGAGAGGCGATGCCCAGAGGTCCTGCAAAGTCCAGGAGATAGTCGCCCACTTCAAGGGCGCCCAGAAGGCGGGTGGATGCGCCCACTTCCTGAAATATAATGGTTACGGTTCCTTTTTCCCTGTCATAGTCGGCAATGGTTAAGGGAACACGCTCTCCTTCATCATGAACGCGAAGAATGATGAACTGTCCAGGCTCAGCCTTTCTTGCCACATAAGGGGCTTCAATTTCCAAAAGCTTAACCTGGGGATTTAAAATTTCTTTTCTCACGATTTTATACATTTGACCAAATCCCCTTTCCTGTTCCTATCCTGCTGCAATTGCCGGCCAGGACCGGCCTTCCGGCATAGGCCGGAGTGTCTTTATCCATGCTGTAACACAGATTTCTATGTGAATGATCTGTTCTCACTTTAGTCATGCATTCCTTGCATACAAAGGTATGATATTTAATTAACAAGAAACACACTTTATTGTAACGTAAGGGGAGGGATACTTCAATATAAAATAGTAACAGCAAAGGCAGAATTTTGACGGCCGGATGAAAGATTTTGCCTATATGCCGTCATATAAGCCCTTGCTTCGACTCGGTTTTTACCTCTTTTTCCCTATAGAAAAACAGGAGAATAAGAGCAAGGCCTAAAAGAACAAGTCCCCCTATGAGAACAGGGGTAACCCCGCGGCTCTCAATAACAAATCCTCCCGCCGCTGTTCCAATAACGGCGGTAAGACTGCTGCACAGGCTGTCTCCCAGAGTTTGGGCGCTGGTGCGAAGCTCCTCGGGAGAGCTTTCGTAGATGAGAAGACGGAAGCTGGGAAGATAATTGCCGAAGGCAAGCCCCTGAAGCACCATGGCCACATAAATAAAAAAGGGTGACGAAGCGAAAAGCAGAAAGCCCAGCTGGCCCAGATAGAGAAGCACGGACAGGCCAATTAATACCCGGGAGTTAAACCGGGCAGCAAGCCTTTTGGATAAAAGCAGCATGGGAATTTCCGTAATGATTCCGAAAAAAAGTGCCAGCCCCAAATCCCTGGAGGTACCTCCGGCCTTTTCCACAAGAAGGGGCAGAAGCAGGTGTACCGTTCGCGCCGACAGCCCGATGAGAAAGCATACCCCAATAAAAAAACGGTATTTACGCTCCTTTATAAGCTTTTTAAAGCTTTTAAGAATACCGTCTTTTTTGTTGACGGAGTCCTCACGGGAAACATCCCCGGTAAGAGCGGACATAAAAAGGGTGAGTCCGACAAAGATGGAAGAAGCGATAAAAAGAGCCGAAAAGCCCGTAAACTCCAACAGCCTGCCAAAGAGGAAGGCAAAAAGGCCGAAGCCCAGAGAAGCCCACATGCGAATATGGCCGTATTGCTTTTCCTGATCCTTTAAACTTCTTAAAACCCAGGTGTCCAGTATGGCCGGCTGGGGAACCTGGGCAAAGCCTAAAAGGGCCATGAGGCAAAAAATAATAAGGGGATGGCTAAAGGGTATGAAGGCCAGCGTGGTAAGCCCGATAAGAAGATTTGCAGCCATAAAAGGCCCTTTAATTTTGTTCCTTTTATCGCATAAGGTGCCCCAGAACAGCTGGCCTAAAATACCCGCCAGCGTAGAGAAGGAAAGTGCCAGGCCTATTTGCCCCTCAGAAAGGCCGCGGTGCCTGAAAAAAAGAGCCGCAAAAGAGCTGAAGGCGCACCAGGAACACCAGAAGGTGAATTCCAGAACGCTGAACTTTATTTTAAAGGGTATCTTTGATAAATTTCTGGCAATGACGTTTTTCATTCTCCTCCGTACTTTATCCATGGAAGAAGGCTTCCGTCCATGTTTTCCATTTAATTGTTCTAGTTTGAGGCTATGTCATGAAGCTTATACATAAAAGGTTTTACTTAAAAACGATTGCTTGTAACGAATCAGGCATTAAACTGAGGAAAATCACGGCTTTTATGCGCAAAGATTATGGAGGGGAGTTTTTTTATGCATGAGAGCCCTGCTTCAGGGCTTTTAAGTGGACTGGTACAAGTGGACTGGTACAAACAGAGTAAACATAATGCCTGTGAAGCCGTCATAGAATGAAGGGGCCATGTTTAGCCGCTGCCGGTGACTTTGGCCGGAGGAAAGGAGTGAATAAATTATGGCAAGACGCTCTTTAAAATACAATGCGGCTGTACTTACGGCCACCGGGTTTGTTGTTAAGGCTATTGGCTTTGTTTACCGGATTTTTATAGCCAACAGCATCGGTTCGGAGGGCCTTGGCTTATACCAGCTGGTAACCCCCATTTATTCTCTCATCGTTCTTGTGCTCACTGCCGGGGTATCCATTGCCGTGTCCCGCTTTGTTGCTGAAGAAATCTCCAGGGGACTGGAGCGTTCAGGCATGCGTATAACCTCTGTTGCGGCAGGGCTTGTAATGGCGGTGGGAGGTATCGTATGTCTTGTTCTCCTTGTTTTTCTTGATCCTCTGGTTTTAAGCTTTACGGGAGATGCCCGAACCCGGGTGTCCCTTTTCTGGACACTGGCACTTATTCCTCCTATTGCAGCCGCGTCAGCCTATAAGGGCTATTTTTACGGGCGTCAGGAAATGTTTCCAAATGCCATAGGGCAAATTGGGGAGCAGATAATAAAGCTGGTCTTCGTGCTTCTGTTCTTTGACCGGTTTAAGGGGCAGGGCATCGAAAGCATGTGCCTTTTAGCCACCCTGGGACTTTTGGTGGGTGAGTTTGCCAATGTTCTTATTGTTTTCATTGCTTTCCGCTTTGCACGGAGAAAACGCAGCCTTAATACCAGTCTTCAGCCTGAAAGGAAACGGGTCATTGTCCGAAGGCTTTGCAAAACCGCCGTGCCCATTTCAACAAATCGCCTGATTCTCTCCAGCATCGGTACTGCTGAAAGCCTTTTAATACCCAAAAGGCTCCTTTTGTTCGGGCTTACCTTTCAGGAGAGCCTGGAGAATTTCGGAAGGCTTACAGGTATGGCCGCACCTCTGGTGTTTTTTCCTTCCATGCTGCCCATGGCTCTGGCGACGGCGCTGGTCCCGGCCATAGCAGGAGCGGTGGCTTCGGGGCGCTACGCGGTGGCTAACCGGCAAATATCCCAGTCCATTCGCCTCACTCTGGTTGTAGGCCTTATTTTCACCTCCTTTTTTGCCGTCTGCAGCCAGGAAATCAGCGAGCTGGTCTTTCCCGGCAAACAAGTAGGGCCAATTCTTCATCTTTTATCTTACACAGGGGTTTTTCTCTATCTGCAGCAAACCATGCTGGGTATTTTAAACGGCCTGGGGAAGGAATCGGCTATTCTTGTGAACACTTTGGCGGGAAGTATTCTTCGCCTTGCGCTTATTTGGTTCTTAATTCCTATAATGGGCGTAGATGCCTATATTTACGCCGTTATAGCCGGAAGTCTCATTGTGATTGTTTTAAACTTCAGACAAATCATTAAGATGACGGGCATGTCCCTGGATGTGGGGGAATGGCTTGTAAAACCCCTGGTTGCCACACTGGCGGGGTCCGTACTGGCCCTGCTCCTTAAAAAAATACCTATGCTTGCAGGCTTTGACGGAAAATTAGGCATGCTTCTGGCGGTGGGCTTGGCTCTGGTGATTATTGTAGGGGCCTTTGCAGTGGGAGGAATCGTTAAGAAGGAGGACCTGAAGCGCTGGGCAGGAAAAAATGCCATGCTTTATGATTTCTTATGAGGCTTAAAGAATTAAAAAAATTGAAATTTTACGAAAAAGCATGAAATAGTGAGGTAGAAGGAGCTATGTTCAGTTATTCTATGAATTTCCATAAGAAATGGTCAAAGAAAGTCAAAATCAAAGTTGATCTCATCCATGGTAAACGGTAAAATAATCTCACAAGGTCAAAGAAAGTCAAAATC
>JAFADM010000316.1 GCA_023424865.1 Bacillota bacterium
CAAGAACAGCTTCCATTTTCTCGGTATCGGTTACCATGTAAGCGGAGACATAGCCTCTGTCGAACTGCATGCCTTCCACAACCTCAAGGTTGGTGCCCATGGTCTTGGACTCTTCAACAGTGATAACGCCGTCGTTGGTCACCTTTTCCATGGCCTCGGCAATTAAAGCGCCTACGCTGTCGTCATTGGCGGAAATGGAAGCAACACGTGCGATGTCTTCCTTACCCTTAACCTTCTGGGAAATTTCCTCAATACCGGAAACAGCGGCGGTAACAGCCTTCTGAATACCTTTTCTAATGATCATGGGGTTTGCGCCTGCTGCAACATTCTTTAGTCCTTCACGAATAATTGCCTGAGCTAAAAGAGTTGCGGTGGTGGTACCGTCGCCGGCCACGTCATTGGTCTTTGTAGCAACTTCCTTTACAAGCTGAGCGCCCATGTTTTCAAAAGCGTCTTCAAGCTCAATTTCCTTTGCAATGGTTACACCATCGTTTGTAATAAGGGGTGAACCGAATTTCTTATCGAGAACAACGTTTCTTCCCTTAGGTCCAAGTGTAATCTTAACCGTATTGGCAAGCTTGTTGACGCCGCTTTCTAGGGCTTTTCTGGCGTCTTCACCGAATTTAATATCCTTAGCCATTTCTAATCCTCCCTTTTACTCTACAACTGCAAGGATGTCGCCCTGCTTGACAATGGTGTACTCTTCGCCGTCCAGCTTAACTTCAGTGCCGGAATATTTGCTTATAAGCACCTTGTCTCCTACCTTAACCTCAATCTTGACTTCTTCGGTACCGGGGCCAACTGCAACGACCTCGGCAACCTGGGGCTTTTCCTTCGCCGATCCGGGAAGAACAATTCCGCTCTTTGTGGTTTCCTCAGCCTCCAGCATTTTAATGACAACTCTGTCTGCCAGTGGTTTTACGTTCATAAGTCACCCTCCTTATATGATTCCCCGCTAACGGGCTGTTTTCTTGTTAGCACTCACTAGGGTTGAGTGCTAATATAAATATTAAACAATTTCCTTTTTATTATCAAACGTTTAAGTCGCCGAATTTCATGTATATTATGCCAATAACCCGGAATATTTAAACATTTTCTTTGAAATGCTCGTTATTTCTTCCAAATGCTCTTTGTAAATAGAAATCTCTTAGAAATGATTCCTTTTCGGCACCTTGCTAGGAAACCGGAAAGTTCATGTCATAGACAGCTTTGAGGCCTTCAAGTGTGAGAAGAGGCTTAACTTCGTCAATAGCGGAGGATTCCTCGGCAATAAGCTTGGCCATACCACCGGTGGCAACAACACGAATACCGGACTCACCCATTTCCTGCTTCATAAGACCGATAATATAGTCGGCCTGACCCACAAAGCCGTGGACAATGCCGGACTGCATACTGGCAGCCGCCGTACGCCCAATAATACTCTTAGGTTTGGCGATTTCAATGCGGGGCAGCTTGGAGGCCTTCTCATAAAGTGCTTCAGCGGAAATTTTTATACCGGGGCAAATGATGCCTCCCAGATAATCCCGCTTGGAATTCACCGCACAAAAGGAAGTGGCCGTACCAAAGTCCACAATAATAACCGGGCCGCCGTATAGCTTTAAGGCGCCGACAGCATTGACAATTTTATCGGCGCCTACCTCTCTGGGATTTTCGTAACGGATATTAATACCGGTCTTGATGCCGGGTTCCACTAAAACGGGAGTCCTTTTAAGATATTTCTTTATGGCGTTGGTAAGAGAATGCATGACAGGAGGCACAACAGAACACATCATCACATCATGGATATCCTCGGTTGCAAAGCCTCCGTGCTGGAGAACCGAAAGCAAAAACATCCCCGTTTCATCGGAGGTTCGCTCTCTGTTGGTTGAAAGGCGCCAGTTTCCCAAAAGCGCTGTTCCGCTGAATACACCGAAGGCTATATTGGTATTGCCCACGTCGATGGTTAAAAGCATGCCTCAAATTCCTTTCAAAGCCCCAATTTAACGGCTTTTATCTGTTTGAGCTCAAATTGGATATCCTTTTCAATGCGTTCCATATCGGCGCGGATATCTTCCACTGTTTCCACCCTGCGAGGCTTAATATGCTTTATAAGATTTTCCGCATGGATCGGGGTCTTATCATTGTTGTTGCTGTTTCTGCCATAACGGCCCTGGTTTTGAGGCTGTGAAGGCTTAGCTGCAACGGCTCCTCCCTGGGCTTCAGTCCGGTTTGTATCGTTTCCCTTAGAATCTCTGCCTCGGTTGTGGTTTCCTCGAAACTCCTGGTGATTATGATTTCTTGGCCGCTCACTGTTAGGGCTTCTTTCCCCCGAGCGTGCCCGCTCATTGTTACCATTGTTTCCACCGCTTCCGTTATTTGAGTTGTTTCCTCCGTTAGGGCGTCTTTCACCACTGTTACCTTTATCTCCGGCCTGTGCGGAAGCCCGCTCACCGCTTCTCCGGTCATAGCCCCTTCTGTCATTGCCCTGAGGCCTTCCTTTGTCATTCTGACGCTCCCTGGAATTGGGTCTTTCTCCCCCTCTGGAAGCATTGTTCTGTTGATTTTGATGCCCTTGTACCGCTTGCTGCGCAGGTGCATTCTGCTGTGTACCCTGACTGTTCTGCGCGCTTTGCTGATTTTGCTGGGCTTGCGGGTTTTGCTGCTGTTCCATGAATTACCTCCCTAAACTCTTACCCTAATGGGGCTTATACGCTCCCTTTACGCTTTTTATGTACCGGACGCAATAAAATTATGCCCTAATCCTGCCTCAATGAAATTTCACCGGAGACCACATCGTACAATGAGCCGTCTTCCTTTTTAACCCGTAAACGTCCATCCTCCAGAACATCCAGTGCCCTGGCCCTTGTTTCACCTTCCGGGGATAAAAGCCGAACTTCCTTTCCCAGGACATTGGACCAGCTTCGCCATTCCTCCAGCATCCTGTCGGGGCCGTTCCGGATATATTCCAGGTACACGGCTTCCAGCTCGTTTAAAAGGTTTGCAGCCAAACGGCACCGTTCCAATTCGCCTTTTTCTCCGAGGGCCATTTTCACGGAAGTGGCCGTATGGGACAGTTCCTGGGGAAAGTCCTCCTCTTTGTGGTTTACATTAACACCCACACCGATGATGACCCAGGAAACATTTTCGCCCTCTGCTGCCATCTCGGTTAAGATACCGCAGAGCTTTCTCCCTTCAACCATTATATCATTAGGCCACTTAATGCCAAGTCCCATTATTTTCAAAGAGGCCAGGGCACGGCAAACCGCAACGGCAGCAGCCAAAGTAAGGGACTGGCTTAGCGCAGGATGGAGATGGGGCCGTACAAGCACCGACAGCCATATTCCTTTTCCCGGGGACGACATCCAGGTTCTCCCCCTTCTTCCCTTGCCCTGGGTTTGAGTGTCCGCAATTACTGCAAGACCCTCCTGTGCACCTTCCTGAGCCAGCTTTTTAAGCTGGGTGTTGGTGGAATCCACCTCACTGTAAAAGCGAAGGTCCCTTCCCAGGAATTGTGTTTGAATAAGGGATTGAATACCGGCTTTTCCATAGTGCAGCTCCTGGGGCTTAAGCCTGTAACCTTTCCGGGTTTGGGCATCAATTTCATAGCCCTCGCCTTTAAGTCTTTCTATTTTTTTCCAGACAGCTGTACGAGACATATTGAGCTCCCGGCTAAGTTCTTCACCGGAAACAAAACAGCCCTCTTTTTCTTTGAGAAGAGTTAAAAGCCTGGCTGTTCGTGTTTCTTCCGTCTTTGCGTCTATCAAGAGCTAAGCTCCACCTCCGAGTTCTGTTGCGGATTTTTTAGTATGTAGTAGCTTTGGGTAGCCTTATCCATAAAAAGAGACAAGGCCGCCGATTTATCCTCGTATTTTGTCATGATGCCCTGCTTCTCCATGTAATAGCAAAACGCGTAAAGAAGAAGATTTCCCCCATCTCCGTTTTCGCTTTGTTTTTCAATGACATTGGATAAATAAAGGGCCTCTGAGCTTTCGTATAATACAGGTATATCCATTACCTTGCCCATGGTTTCAATACTCTCGGGAAGAATGGAGGTAAAGACAAGGCACTCCGGCTGGCGAAAGGTTCCAAAACGATAGTCGGACAGAGGAATGAGCCTGGAAAGATATCTGGCCTGAAAGAGGGGATTGGATCTTCCCATACCGTAGAGCGCGCCGTCGCCTACCCGACAGTAAGCCGGATCCACATTAAGACGAAGACAAGCAAACGATGGGTCCTTCATTCTGGACTCGTCGTCTCTTGGGTTCAGGTAGGCTTTTAGCGCCCTTCGGCTGCCTTCCCCCGGTGCCAGCTCCAACTCCCTCCGATAATACTCGGAAAGCTTAATCCCGCACTCCACGGCGTTATTCAACTTATCCCTGGGTATAAAAAAGTACACTCCAGCCACTTTTCATCCCCCGCATGGTCCATCGCCAAGGTTCGGGTATACAAAAAAACGATCCCCTATACTGTATTCTCCTGTAAGTCATGCGCGACCGCCTCTTATGAGTCCCGGCCTTAAAAAGATACGACCTGTTATAAGCTTATTCTTAAGAATCGCTAAAATACCACCTGCTCCATAAGCGAGCTCGCACGCTGTCGCATTTACACCGGTTTACGCTAAAGCGGATATACTATTTTATCCGATTCTGAGTGTATTATATTATTTTTTGCTTCTTTAGGCAAATTAAAAGCGTTTTTTTTGGGAAACACGCATGAATGCTTGACTTTGTGCCATAGGCCGTTGTACAATGAGGACGAAATTTCAGTGCGGGAGGTAATCTCAATGAACAAGGCCGATCTTGTAAATGCTGTAGCACAGCAATCCGGGCTAACAAAGAAAGATAGCGAGGCCGCTATTGACGCCCTCGTTTCCGTTGTTGAAGAAACACTGGCCACTGGCGAAAAGGTAGTTCTTGTCGGATTCGGAACTTTTGAAACCAAAAATCGCGCAGCCAGAAAAGGACGCAATCCTCAAACCAAGGAAGCCATCACCATTCCGGCTTCCAAAGCTCCTGTATTCAAACCAGGAAAGGCTTTGAAGGATCTCGTAAACCGCTGATGTGTTATAGGAACAAAAGGGACTGTTGCAATGTAAAATTGCAGCAGTCCCTTTTTCTAT
>JAFADM010000346.1 GCA_023424865.1 Bacillota bacterium
CAGCTCATGACCAAGGATTTGATTTACCGCATTGAAGCTGCCGGAGTTAAAGCAGTGGTCTGTACTCCTGACGGTGAAATTGCCGATCTTGTGGACGAGGCTCAAACGAAGACGGAAACACTGAAAACAAAAATTATAGCACGGGGCACCAAGGCGGGCTGGCTAAGCTATGCCCAGGAGGTGGAAAAGGCGCCGCCTTTTGAAGCACCCCAGGGAGAGGAAAGGCCAAGGGGAGAGGAAATTATGCTCATGTATTTTTCCTCAGGTACCACCGGAATGCCCAAAATGGTAGCCCACAACCATTATTATGCCTTGGCACATATACCAACGGCTGTTTACTGGCATAATGCGGACCCGGAGGGCCTGCATTTTACGGTAGCTGAAACCGGATGGGGCAAGGCGGTATGGGGTAAGCTTTATGGCCAATGGCTGGCGGAAGCTGCTGTTTTTACCTATGATTTTGATCGCTTCCATGCCGACGAAATGCTAAAGCGCATGGAAAAATACAAGGTTACCACCTTTTGTGCTCCGCCCACCATTTACCGCTTCCTTATAAAGGAGGATTTAACCCGCTTTGATTTATCCTCCCTCAAGTACGGTACCACAGCTGGGGAAGCCTTGAACGCAGAGGTTTTCAACCGGTTTAAAGCCATTACCGGCATTCGGCTTATGGAGGGCTTTGGACAGACTGAAACCACCCTTTGCCTTGCCACCACCTACTGGACCGAGCCTCGTCCCGGCTCCATGGGCAAGCCCTCGCCGGCTTATTTCGTGGATCTGGTGGATGATAAGGGCAATAGTGTAGAGGCGGGACAGGTAGGGGAAATCGTTATCCGTCTTGAAGAAGGAAAGCCTACAGGACTTATGATGGAGTATTACAGAGAGCCTGAACGCACCGTTCAGGTTATGCATGACGGCCTGTATCACACCGGGGATACGGCTTATCGGGATGAGGACGGCTATTTTTGGTATGTAGGCCGCACCGACGACATTATTAAGTCCTCGGGCTACCGTATAGGCCCCTTTGAGGTGGAGAGCGTTATTATGCAGCATCCCGCTGTTTTGGAATGTGCGGTGACAGGTGTTCCGGATCCGGTCCGCGGGCAGGTGGTCAAGGCCACCATTGTAACAGCCAGAGGCTATGAGCCCACGGAGGAGCTGAAATCCGAAATACAGAGCTTTGTAAAATCAAATACCGCCCCGTACAAATATCCCCGGCTCATTGAGTTCGTCAAGGAACTGCCTAAAACCATCAGCGGCAAAATACGCCGTGTGGAAATCCGGGAAAAAGACAGGGCGGAGTAATCATTGGCATAGCCCGCTTAAACTAAAGAAAACGGGTTCCCGTACTGGATGAAAATCCGGTGCGGGTACAAGGCGGGTTAAGCTGGTGTTTAGATAACACGTTTGGAGCTTGATGCCGGGCACAGGTTATAGTCCTTGTCAAAACGAAGGGGAATAATTTGTGCCTTGGCATAGCGCATAATTTCTTTGAGCCTTGCCGTATCGTAATAGGAAACAAAGGTGTAGGACACGCCGTGCTTTTTGGCCCGGCCTGTTCTGCCGATACGGTGGACATAATATTCGTTCTCATTGGGAAGATCGTAATTAAATACCGCATCCACCCCGTCAATGTCAAGGCCGCGAGCCGCCACATCGGTAGCTACCAGGATGTTAAGAGCGCCTTTTCTGAATACGCCGATAACACGTTCCCTGGCGCTCTGATTCACATCTCCGTGAATGCAGCCCGCCTGGTGTCCTTTGGCGTTCAGGGTCTTTGTAAGCTTTTTAACCATGTGCTTGGTGTTGCAAAAAACAATAACCCTTTCATAGCCCTCAGCCTTTAAAATACGGGTTATGGCGTCGGTTTTGCCGCTGCCTACCGCTTCCAGGCTGTACTGGAGTATATCCGGCTTATTGTTCACATCCTCGGGCACCGTAACTTCAACGGCATCTCTTTGATAAACCCAGGAAATATCCATAACCTCTCTGGAAATGGTAGCCGAAAGCAGGGCCAGATTCTTTCTTTGGGGCATTAAATCAAGAATACGCGTTACTTCCTTAACAAAACCCATGTCCAGCATACGGTCCGCTTCATCCAGAACAACGGTTTCAACGCTGTCCAGGCGGATGGTCCTTCTGCTTAAGTGGTCTCCCAGGCGTCCCGGAGTGGCGACAATAATCTGGGGCTGCTTTTTTAGTGCCTTAATTTGGTTAATAATGGCCTGTCCTCCGTAAATGGAGACGATTCTCACGCCATGCCTGAACTCTGCCAGGGCCCGAAGCTCGCTGGAAATTTGAAGGGCCAGCTCACGGGTGGGACATAATATAAGTCCCTGTACCTGATCAAGAGTGGGATCCACATGCTCAATCATGGGTATTCCGAAAGCCAAGGTTTTTCCTGTACCAGTAGGTGCTTTGGCAATGATGTCCTTCCATTCCATGAGATTAGGAATGCAGCCTGCCTGAACAGGTGTTGGTGTTTCAAACTGTTTTTTTTCAAGAGCGCGCAAAAGCTGAGGCGAAAGGCCGAAATCTTTAAATGTAACTTTATTCATACTTATCCTTTTCTATTATTATTTAAATCTAATGTTGCAACAAAAAAACTCTTTAACCTAATTTGGATTCGACTCTCAATGAGCTTCTCCAAAACATTAAAGAGATTCACAGTGAAGAAAAATCCATTGAAGTGTTTGCACAATATATAAAATATAGCATATGAAAGGGTTTTTTGCAAGACACACCGGACTCTGTCCATAAGTTGGTTTATTTTTATGTCCTAGTCCCTGTTTAATATATGAACTGAAACCCCCTGGGATAGGAGTATCAAAGGATGCCGGGTGGTCCTTACACATAGAAAAGAGTTCCTTTTGCAGCGTTGCTAGGTTTTACTTCATGGGAAAAAACTGTTAAAATATACAGGAAGACTTTTAAAAGAACAGTGGTGGCAGGCTGAAACCAGACAGAAGGTTTATTGCCCGCACAATGGATTACGATTAAATGTCCCCTTAATTGTGCGGGACATACCGGCCTTGCCGCAAAATAAGCGGAGGATGAATAGTGAGTTACGTAGAGCAGCTTTATGCATCTGATCCGGTACGGGTTGTATCGGACAGGAAAGCAGACATTCGTTTCTTTGACGGTGCACTTCCTCATGGAAAAGGAATCTGGAATTACCAGGTAATGCGGGCCAATCGGAACGAACCTTGGGAAGACGGAAGCCCCGGCTTTACCTACAATCACGCACCCATGCTGTGTTACTGGCAGGGAAGGCTCTGGGTTGAATATCTGAGCAACACCGTAAGTGAACATGTTCCGCCCTCTAACACCCTTTTATGCTCTTCTGCCGACGGCCTTAACTGGAGTGAGCCAAGGGAGGTTTTTCCGGCCCTTGTTCTGCCTCAGGGCGTTTATGACGGGCCGGGCAGCGAATTGCTCAAGCCGGGCGACACGGCCATTATGCACCAGCGTATGGGATTTTACATATCCAAAGCAGGTCGGATGTATGTACTGGGATTTTACGGGATATCCCCAAAGCCCCAAATCAGTCCAAATAACGGCTACGGCATCGCACGGGTCATTCGCAGGGTGCATTCCGACGGTTCTTTTTCACCCATTTATGTCATTCGTTATAATGTTCGCGGCGGCTTTACTCCTGAAGCAATTTCCTTTCCTTTTTATGAAGAAGCCGAAGAGGATTTTCGCCTGGATTGTCAAGAGCTTTTGGAAAACCGGCTGGTCATTCGGCAGTGGTGGGAGGAGCAGCGTTTTGACCAAGAGCTGTTTCATAAGGACAGTAGAGAAGCCTTTTGCTGGTACCACGCCTCGGACGGTCAGGTTATAGGCCTTTATAAGCATTCACAGGTAAACAGGAGCAAAGACGAAGGGGAAAGCTGGAGCGAATTTCAGACCTGCCATTCCATTGGTACCTCCACTGGGAAAATGTGGGGTCAGCGGACCTCCAACGGACACTACGCACTCATCTACAACCCTTCCCCCGACAGCATGCACCGCTGGCCCCTTGCCATGGCAACCGGTGAGGACGGCTATACCTACGGCGGCTTGCAGGCTATCACGCCCCATGTTCCGCCCACCCGATATGAGGGCTGGGCTAAAAATCTGGGCCCCCAGTATGTAAGGGGAATCTGCGAGGGCTATCCTCAGCCGCCCGACGGTCATTTGTGGCTGACCTACAGCATGAATAAGGAAGATATCTGGGTTTGCCGTGTTTTTGTTCCGGATGTATCCGCAGAGAAAGGCAAGCCGGCACAGGAGAAGGGGCTGTCGGAGGATCTGGATCATTGGAATATTTATTCTCCCTTGTGGGCGCCGGTTCGCTTTGAACCGGAGGACGCCTGTCTGATTCTTCGTGACTGGGATCCTTACGAGAAAGCCATAGCTGAGAGAGGCTTCACTCCTGCAGTAGTGCTTTCCATTGCTATGGAAGTACGGGTATGCACAGGAGACGGCCTGTTTATCGATTTAAACGACGATCGGGGTGCAATGCCTGTACGCCTGTGCTTCCGGGAGGACGGCTTTCTGTACACCAAGGCCAATGGTGTCTATCATAAGGCCTGTGCTTATGAGCAAGGTAAACGATACAGACTGGAGCTTAAAGCGGATTGCGGCCGCCATAATTACACCCTGTCGGTATCAGCCCAGGGGCAAAGCCTGTGGGAAGGCCATTTTCGCTTTTGCTGTGCAGTGGATTGCCTCACCCGGCTGGTCATACAGACCAAGGATCGGGTAAACAGCTACGATCTCGAATCCAACGGCAAGGACGGAAGCATGAAGGATTTGCCGGATGCCGGGAAGCCTTCAAAAGAAAAGGAGCTTCGGCTCTATGAAGTACAAATAACACCGGAAGAAGTCTTTCCGGATTCCGTGCCGTGTTGATAAGCAAGAAGGGAGAAATCAATGCATTACAAAGATACTGTAAAACCATGGGATAAGGGGACACTGCAGGTGTCGGAAAATCACAAATACCTGCAAAACGGCGACTCACCTTTTTTTTGGATGGGGGATACGGCATGGCTGCTGTTTCAGCATCTTAACAGGGAGCAGATAAGGGTTTATCTGAATAATCGCAGGCAGAAGTATTTTAATGTTATACAGGCGACACTGGTGCACAGCTTTCCGAAAACAGAGCGGTCCGGAGATGGCGGACCGCTGTATCCCAACGGTAAAGGTACGGCTGTTTTGGACAATGATTTTGGGCGGCCCAACCTTGAAGGCGGTTATTGGGATCAGGTAGATGAGGCACTGGACATTGCCGAATCCTTGGGGCTCTATATGGGCTTGCTGCCCTGCTGGGGATCTATGGTTAAGCAAGGCTTCCTTAACCTGGAGAATGCTGGAATTTACGGTTCGTTTCTTGCAGACCGTTATGGAAAGCGAAAGAATGTTATCTGGATTATCGGAGGTGACTGCCGGGGAAGCGACGGTTATGATGTCTGGATGAAGCTGGCCCGGACAATTAAAGAAAAATGCCCCCGCCAGTTAATGGGCTACCATCCCTTCGGCCGCACTTCCTCCTCTCTGTGGTTCAATGAGGCCCAGTGGCTGGATTTTAATATGTTTCAGTCGGGCCACCGGCGGTATGATCAGTGTACCCTGGGTGAGTGGGATGACAATTCCAAAAAGGAGGGCTGGTTCGGCGAGGACAACTGGAGATATGTCAAGCGGGACCATGAGGCATCGGTACTGCGCCCCACACTGGACGGAGAACCTTCCTATGAGCAGATTCCTCAGGGGCTTCACGATACGACGCAGCCCTTCTGGAAGGATCATGATGCACGGCGCTATGCCTACTGGTCCGTACTGGAAGGCGCATGCGGCCATACATACGGGCATAATGCCGTCATGCAGTTTTTTGATCCCCTAATTGGCCCGGGCAATTACGGGGCGTCTGCTCCCTGGCAGCAGTCCATACATGCTCCGGGTTCGGGGCAAATGGGCCATCTGGTGAGCCTGATGACCTCCCTAGACTTTATAAATGGAAGGCCTTCAGAAGAGCTTCTGGCACAGCCCCAAAAAGAAAATTACGGAAGGGTCAGCGTATTTCAGGGTAAGGATTACGTTTTGTGCTACACGTACACGGGAGAACCCTTCCAGCTGGATTTGTCCCAATTGTCCCACACATTTGCCGAAGCGGCCTGGTACGATCCGGCATCGGGTGTTTTGAGCAGCTTCGGAGAACAGGAATGCAAGGGAGTTGCCGCATTCGAGCCTCCGTCCAAGCCTATTGGACAAAACGACTGGGTGCTTGTGCTTCGTGGCAAATAGCCTGAATTCCTAACCCGCATCCCGGTGTGCTGCCCTGTTCGCCGGCGGAAGGAAGGGAGAAGCTTATAATGGACTAAACCGCACAGGTATTTTAATAAAACCGCCTGTGCGGTTTTTTTGTGTCATCCAAAGCCAAGGGACAAAAGGGGCCATTCTTTTTTCATACTAACAGATGGGTAGCCGGATTGTTTTTGCTAAGTGAAAGACTGTGAAGTAAAGTAAAAAAGCAAAAAACAAAAATAGACAAATGGCTCAATATTGTTGATATTCGTCATGAAAATTTGTTGAATTTCATGAAAATGCTATGGGAGAACAGGTGTGAGGATTGGTTTTGCCTAAGGACCTTGTTTATTTTTATTCTCGGGGGCAAGGCTATTCCCGCCCTAACTTGTCATTATATTTCTCCTCATCTGGGGGAGCCGGAGCATGGAGTTTTTACAGAGAGCACAATCGGACAATAAGTAGGCAAGAACAACATATTTACTTAACCCCATCCCCTTGTGTACGATAGAGGCATCCTAAGCGGCTCAAGCTTAAGCAGCGCTTGCCCGGAGTATTTTCATCGAGCTGCCGGCATTTTCCGGGACACTATTAATAAGGAGACTGATCGTTTTGACCACGAAAGCATCCAGGCTTATCTCTCCAAAAACCGAGCAGGTCAGGAAAAGAAATGCCACCCTCGTGAAAATGAGAAAGAACTACGATTTATATCTTTTTCTTCTGCCGACCCTGATCTATCTTCTGATTTTTCGTTATCATCCCATGTACGGTGTTCAAATAGCCTTTAAGGATTTTATTGCCTCCGACGGCATCTGGGGAAGCGAATGGGTTGGATTTGACCATTTTCTGAGGTTTTTCCGGTCTTATATGTTCAGTACGGTATTGAGAAATACCATTACCTTAAGCTTATACGGCATGGTCTTCGGCTTTTTGCCGCCCATACTTCTTGCGCTGATGCTCAATCATGTAGGCTCGGGGCGCTTCAAGAAGTTCGTCCAGTCCGTCACCTACGCACCGCATTTTATATCGGTAGTGGTTATGGTGAGTATCCTGTTCTGTTTTCTTTCACCGAGAAGCGGTGTTGTCAATACGGCAATCCAGCTCTTTGGCGGGGAGCCCATCAACTTTATGGGAGAGCAGCGATGGTTTCGCTTCATCTACATTGTCTCGGGCATCTGGCAGGAGCTGGGCTTTGCCTCGGTTATTTACATAGCCGCGCTGGCGGGTGTGGGGCCGGAACTTCATGAAGCGGCCATTATGGATGGGGCAAACAAGCTCCAGCGAATCCGTCATATTGATATTCCAGGTATTCTGCCCACTGCCGTCATCATGCTGATTCTGAAAGCAGGGGGAATTATGAGCGTAGGCTTCCAGAAGACCTTCCTCATGCAGACTCCCTTAAATCTTTCCACTTCTCAGGTTATTTCCACTTATGTTTATAATGTAGGCTTGATAAATGGCGATTTTTCCTTTGCAACTGCCGTGGGTTTGTTCAATTCCGTGGTGAATTTAATTATGATACTGCTGGTTAACGCCATTGCCAGGAAAGTAAATGAAACGAGTCTATGGTAATAAGGAGGAAATACTAAGTGGTAGCGAAAAAGGGAAAGTCCACCTTTGACTGGTGGTTTGATATAGTTAATTATACCTTGCTGGGGCTTGTTGCGGCCAGTGTTCTGTATGTGTTGATTTTTGTGTTAAGTGCTTCCGTCAGCGAGCCGGACGCATTGTATCAGGGGAAAATGGTGCTGTTTCCGGTAGGCTTCACCCTGGAGGGTTACCAGCGTGTCTTTAAGGATATCAGAATCTGGACAGGTTACTCCAATTCCATTTTGTATACCTTGGTGGGAACTCTTGTAAGCATGTCCCTCACTTTGACCTGTGGCTATGCCCTGTCCCGGAAGGATTTACCCGGCCGAGGCATCTTTACGGCTCTTATGATGTTCACCATGTTTTTCAGCGGCGGTATGATACCAACTTACCTTACAATACAAAGTCTTGGCATGCTGGACACTATCTGGGCCATTGTTATTCCAAATGCCGTAAGTGTCAGTAACGTGATTATTGCACGCACCTTTTTTGCCTCCACCCTGCCCAAGGAAATGCTTGAAGCGGCGGAAATCGACGGCTGCAGCAATACACGCTACTTCTTCTCCATTGCCCTGCCGCTTTCAAAATCGGTCATTGCCGTACTGGCCCTTTACTATGGCGTATCCGAGTGGAATGAGTTTTTCTC
>JAFADM010000422.1 GCA_023424865.1 Bacillota bacterium
GGTCTCAGCCCTCGACGTTTCCATTCAGGCGCAAATCATTTCCCTGCTTGAAGAGCTCCGGGGCAAATTCGGTCTTACATACCTGTTCATAGCTCACGATCTCTCCATTGTTCGCAATATCAGCGACCGGGTAGCGGTAATGTATTTGGGGAAAATTGTTGAAATCACACAGTCGGATGAGCTTTACTTAAATCCGCTGCATCCTTATACCATTGCGCTTCTGTCCGCCGTACCCATTCCCGATCCTAAGGTTGACCGCACCAGACAGCGTATCATTTTAAAGGGGGACGTACCCAGTCCCGTAAACCCGCCCAGCGGATGCCGCTTCAATCCACGGTGCCGCCACGCGACCTCTATTTGCAGGGAGGTTGAGCCTGAGCTTAGGCAGACCTCACCGGGGAGCGAGCACTGGGTTTGCTGCCACCATGCGTAATCAGGAGAGGGTATGCGGGTAACTTGGTTTTTCGAGATTTAAAGACTTATTATAGATATGGAAGTAGTTAATCAAAGAGGCTTAAAAAGAGGAAGGGGCATCTTAAATACCGAAGATGCCCCTTCCTCTTTTTAATTTGTAATTTGGATTAATTGAGCGCTGGAATAAGTTTATACCTGGGCAGCATAGGCGAGCAGCAAGCTATGCTTGCGCTAAGCGGGCGGGGTGGGGTTCTTATTCTTCGCCGCGCTTTCCGTAGGTGAAAGTGCCGCTTCGCACCTGTTCGCTGTCAAAGTATTCACGTTCGCACGTTTCATCCCCCCAGAGCAGGTTCTTTGTGATTCGGTGGGAGGTGGTGCGGCTAAAGTTCTCGATGTTGGTCGTGTCGATTACATCGCAGTAGCGGGACGCAAAACGCTTAAACCACGGATAGGCCTCGTAATAGCCAATCCACGTTTCTGCGTAAGGACATCGAAGGCCGCCTGCTTCAGGCGTCCAGGCTTTCCATGCGATAAACGGCAGATCGTTGACGGCGGAGAAGTTCTTGAGCGTGGGTTCGAGTCCCTTTTCCAGTGCCTTTTTCCGCGTGCGGTCCGTTCGGTCGAGGGAAAGCTCAAAAATAGCTTTTTGAACCAGCTTAAGAGCTTCCTCCTCCCCAAAGGCTTCCACCAGCGTCTTGCAGAAATTGAAATACAGCATGGCAAACTGACGACAGGCCAGCCGGATGTCCTTAATGTCCGTTGGCGCTTCATTATCACTCATTAATCTTCGCTGCCTCCTTAATAAAACTTATATAAACCTCATTTTAAACCTGTGATCAGAAACCCCGCAATTGGGCGTATGCAGCCACTTTATTTTTTAAAGCTCCGAAACCAAATCGCGAATCACCCGTTTGCCCACCGGCTCCAAAAGCAGGCTTGGAACATTGGGATCTAATTTTTCCGTGCAGGCTAGAACAGTTTTTCCGTTTACCTTGACCACACAACGGCCGCAGATGCCCTGACAGCAGGCGCTGTGCTTGAAATAGGCCAGGCTGTGATCCAAATTTTCATAGATATAGTCCAGGGCTTGCATGACGGTAGCCGCTCCCGACTCGTCCGGCAGCTCGTAATGCGCCACGCCGCTGCTTTTTTTAATACTGATTTTCATACGTGTGCCTCCTTTTCCAACAGTATTTGCTCCACAATGTACTCCGGAACGGAGGGATAGTTTTGAACCGGAAGGGGCAGCTCGTAGGGTACAGGGACCACTTTTTCATAAACCGGCTCTTCGTTAACAAGCCTTGAAACAAAGCTAAACAGATAATCCGTGTTGTTAACCTCCGGATAATCGGCCCGCAGGTGGGTTCCTCTGCTTTCCTTACGGTTGAGTGCGGCATAGATGCCTACTTCGGCGCATAACGCAAGGTTTTGCGCTATAACCCCGTTGATCCATTCAAGATTGTATTCCCTTCGCTTTTCCGAAATAGAGAGGTCCGCGAGGCTTTTGCGCAGGTGAGCAATTCTTTTATAGGCCTTTTCCAGCCCAGCGCCATCCCTGTAAAAATTGAAGCCCTCGTCGCAAATCTGCTCCAGCTCACGCCGCGCCTCAATGGCGCTGATGCCACTCTCCCGCTCAAACGGAGCAAGCAGAGCGCCGGCCTTTTGTTCCGCATCGTTGGGCTGCAGCTTTTCGTGATTTAATGCATAATTGGCTGCGGAATTGCCCGCCACATAGCCGTGAACCAGCATTTCGGTCAGGCCGTCGCCGCTTCGGAAGGCACCGAAGGTTCCGCCGGTAACCTCTCCCGCAGCAAATAATCCTGAAACGCCGGGTACAGAAAAATCAGGCTCCACCACGACACCACCCATACTGTACTCGTTGCCTAACGAGACCTTCATGCGCTTGCCTGCCTGAATGATCTCCTCAGCCAGGCGGGCAAGGTCAACTCCATTGTAAAAGCCCTTGCGGTGCCATTTTTCGCGAGCCGCCGCAAAGCCTGCAAAGGCCTCCCGTATATCATCCTCGCTGTAAGCGGAATAATCGTAATAGAAGGCGCTTCCGTGTTTGGCGAACTTTTGGAATACGCCTCTTCCGAAAAACTCGGACATAAGAAGCTTGTTTACCTTACCGTTGGTTGGACCCACCTTGTACCTGGGGTCCGACGGGAAAATAAGCTCCTCCCCGTCTAAATCGGTCATCTTCGCCTTTAGCTTGAATCTCATGGCAATGAGGAAAGGAATTAAGGAGCCTCTTGCGAACGCCGGTTCAATGATTGTCCCAATAAACAGCAGAAATTCCATATCTGTCGCCTTTGCTCCGGCACGCAACGCAAGGGCGACACCGTCACCTGTCATGTCGCTGTTGGAATTCTTCAGTGAAAAGGGCTGGATGCCTCCGGTTGCAAGGATGACTGCCTTGGAATTGAACTGGATAATCTCTCCTGTATTAATCGCAATGCCCAAAGCGCCGCAGACACTGTCCCCGTTCTTTAGTAGCTCGGCAATCAGCACATCCTCGTACACCTCGATATCCTTGCGTCGCCGCAGCCCCTGCTTTACCGTTTTGCCAAAAGCAGCACCCGATGTGAACCAGCCGCAGGAAGCTGGATTGAAATTAAAATGCTGGCCGGCCTCCTCTGCCCACTGCAGGCAATCACGCACAGCCGGTCCGCTCACATCCACAAAAAGCCGCTGCAAGCGCTGATCGCCTAAATAGAAGCCGCTTGTCACAAGCTTTTCAAAGACCTTTTGGCGGGTGTAGCTTTGATTTGCTTCTTCTTTGCCTAAAATTTCCTTCGCACTTTCGCCGTCAATGCTGAAGCCCCCGCCGATCATAATCGTGTTGCCGCTTTTACCGACCTTTCCTTTTGAAACCAGCGCAACCGAGGCGCCTGCCTCCGCGGCGCGGACAGCGCTCATTACGCCTGCCCCGGCTCCTCCGATGACTAAAACATCGCATTTAATGATTCTGTCGATTTTTTTCATGCCCTAAACTACTCCTTGACTATGTATGCTGATTATTTAATAAAACATATATTGCATATATGTATAATAATATTTCCCGGCATACCTTATGTCAATGCTTTTCTCAAAAAGAGAGAGAAAAGAAGGGGGGATAGGGCAATGCCCGAGGCTTCCCTATTAACCCCCTGCCTGATATAAATTCAACGATGTCTTATCCGGCTTCAGGCTGGATAAGTCGGAACTTCTTCTTGTGGAGCCGAAAATGCAGGTTAAGGAGGCAGATGAAAGGACAGGCTTGGCTAATTAAGCGTAAAATCGCGATCTATAAGGATATCCTCGACCTTAACATTGGGATTGTGATAGCGCTTGCGGCCCTTTGTATTTTTGCCATACTCTATAGCTTCACAGGGACACCAGTGAAGACAAGCAAGGCATTGTTCACATCTATGCTGCCAGCAGGGACGCCGTTTTTCAATTCTGATATTGTTCACAGGGCATACTTTAGCACATAAACCGCAGCCAATACACTTGTGGGTGGCTGTAAATTTTTCATCCAATGTATACGTATTTTTATATAAAAAACGATAATTGATTATTTCACTCCATAATTTTGCTTTTGGTACGGCAGGTTGAAGTTCCTGGTTGAAAATAGCTGTAGCTATTGTTTTTGCTTTAATGGAAGCTTCTGCAATCAGCCTTTCCACTTCGGCTAGATGGGGCGGATTATGAGAAATGATATAATTTCCAGGCATTTTAATCTCGTCCGCAAAAGATAAGCGAACACCTTTGGGGATAAGGATAGCGTTTATCATCCCTAAGGAATTTGAGCGTGTGCCACCGGAATCCGCAATGGCAAAGCAATAGGTATCAGGAGCTATCGTAATTTTTTCAACAAAGCTCTTAACTAATCTTGGCAGGCCATTAAAGTAAACTGGAAATATAAAGCCTATAGATTCATTTAAACCGCCAACAGGTTCGTTTGGAATACCTGCAGCCATTGACTTGATTT
>JAFADM010000555.1 GCA_023424865.1 Bacillota bacterium
CTCTTGCCTGGAAGGTATGCCAGTAAGCAACTGCAAAGCGAAGATGGTCTTTCAGGGTTTTTCCGCCGATGACTTCATCGGGGTTGTAGTATTTGTAGGAAAGAGGATTATCGGATCCTGCTCCCTCATAAGGAATTTTTCCTACGCCTTTAAAAAATTCTGACATATTAATGGCCTCCTTTATAAACCTTTATTCTTTCGGTTCATGTTCGTTAAAGTTAATTAAATATAATTCAAGTCTTGCCCTCACGGACGAATACCCGCAAGGCAAGCCCGATTACCATATTAGACATATTTTCACAAGTACGGGGATTGGGGTCAAAAAGACGCCTTCCCCTATTAACTAAAATAGCCTTTCAGCGGCCAAAGAGCTTTCTTACAGGTATGATTGCCGCACCCAGGGCTGAGGAATCCTCTCCAAAGCTGGAAGCGACAATATCCGTCTGCCCTGCCGGATAGGCAAGAGCCATGGTGTCCGCTGTTTTTCGTATATCACGGATGACCAGATCCGCAAACTGGGGGAATTTCTTCCCCAGGACAATTTTCTGGGGATTAAAGGTATTAATGAGGGTTGCGATGGCTTTTCCCATGCTGAAGGCTGACAACCTTAAAATATCAAGACTGCTCGTCTCTCCTCCCCTTGCTTTTTCGAGGAACCGGATAAAATCCTCCTCCGTCTCGAAAAAATCATTGGAATACAGCATGAGGTCCTCGTTTGCTTTTGAACCCGGATTCTTATCCATGGCCACCATGGCATTGACAGAGGCAATGGTCTCCAGGCATCCCCGGTTACCGCATTTGCATCGGGGGCCGCTTTCGTTGACGGATATGTGCCCCACTTCTCCTGCGGTACCCGAAAAGCCCCGGTACATCTTGCCCCGGATAAATAATCCGGCGCCGATGCCTGTGTCCACATTGATGCAGATAAAATCATCCACTCCCTGGCATTGGCCCAGCCAGTTTTCGCAAAGTGCGGAGCACATGGCTTCATTGTCCAGATAAACCACCACTCCCAGCCGCCGGGCCAGAGGTGTCAGGATATCCGTGTCCGACCAGCCCAGGTTTGGAGCAAGCATGATTCTTCGGGAGTGAATGTTCACCATACCCGGGATGGAAATACCTGCCCCCAAAATACGCTCAGTTGCAATCCCCAGCTTTTTAAGAGCCCCGTCAAAGGCTTCCCCTATCCACCTTACCGCCTCCTCCGGCGTAAAGTGACCGCTGTTTACCCGTTTGTTTTTATAGACAATACGCCCGGTGATGTCCAATACCACAGTGTAAATAAACTTAACATCAATATCAAAGCCAAAGGCAAAGTAGGAATCCGGCATAAGCTCCAGGATAACGGGCTTTCGTCCTCCTGATGATTCACCCGCTCCGGTCTCCTGGATAAATTCATCCGAAAGCAAAGCCTTAACAATAGCTCCTGAGGCAGTAGCGGAAAGTCCGGTTTTATCAGCCAGAGCCTTTCGTGACATCCCCTCGTTATTACGGATGAGATCCAGTATAATGGACTGGTTCATTTCCCTGAGATATTTGTTATTCCCCGTTTTTTGTTCCTTCAAAAGCTCAAGCCTCCATGATAATGCCTTTTAGTCCTGAAGCGATGCAAGGGTCTTAAAATCCTTTATAAGTGACTTGTAGAGATTGCCGTAGAGGCTGTAATAGCCATCGTATACCTTGGCTGTCCCATTGTCGTAATCCTGTTTTCCTGTCACTTTAATGGCCGCATCGCAAGCTTCAGGCACACTCTTATAAACGCCTGCGCCAACGCCTGCCAGAAGGGCCACGCCCAATGCCGGACCTTCACTGGAATTGGTTATGTTAATTGTGGTCTTAAACGTATCGGCCTGAATTTTACGCCATAAGGGACTTTTACCGCCGCCTCCGGAAGCACGGACTTCGGAAACATCAACGCCCATATCACGAATGATTTCAAGGCAATCCCTCAGACTGTATACCACACCCTCCAATACGGCCCGCACCATATCTCTCTTGGTATGCTTGGCCGAAAGACCGAAGAATACGCCGCGGCAATCCGCATCCAGATGGGGTGTGCGTTCACCCATTAAATAAGGAAGATACAAAAGGCCATTGGCTCCTGCTCCGGATTTTTCAGCCGCCTTGTCCATAAGGTAATAGGGATCCACTCCCATCAGGTCCGCAGTTGCCATTTCCTCTCTGCAGAACTGGTTTCTGAACCATTGCAGGGACAGGCCTGCTCCCTGGGTAACACCCATAATATGCCAGGTATTGGGTACCGCATGGCAGAAGGTATGTACCCGGCCCAAGGGATCGATGCTTACCTTGTCCGTGTATGCGAATACCACACCGGAGGTGCCAATGGTTGAAGAAATAACACCGGTTTTTACAATACCGTTGCCCACAGCTCCGGCTGCCTGATCACCGGCGCCGCCTACCACAGGAGTTCCGGGGGCTAAGCCTGTAAGCTCGGCAACCTTGGCCGTTACTGTTCCGGTTATTTCCTGTGACTCATAAACCTTGCCGAGAAGACTTTCATCCAGATCCAGCTTTTCCAGTACTTCCTTGCTCCATTTACGGTTTGGGACATCCAGAAGCTGCATGCCGCTGGCATCGGAAACCTCGGTAGCAAATTCGCCGGTAAGACAGTAGCGAATATAATCCTTTGGCAAAAGAATTTTTCTTACCTTATCAAAAAGCTCGGGTTCATTGTTTCTTACCCAAAGAATTTTTGAGGCAGTAAAGCCGGTAAGGGCCGGATTGGCCGTGATTTCTATAAGGCGCTTTGCGCCAACCTTTTCAGTAATCTCGGCACATTCGGCTACACTGCGCTGATCGCACCAGATGATGGCGTTACGGATAACCTCATTGTTCTTGTCCAGCAGCACGGCGCCGTGCATTTGCCCTGACAAGCCGATACCCTTCACTTCCGAAGGATTTACACCGCTTTTTTTCAATACGTTACGTATGGAGCCGCTGGTGGCATCCCACCAATGGCGGGGGTCCTGTTCCGCCCAGCCGTTCTTGGGCTGATAAAGAGGATATTCCTGCAAATCACTTGCAATACTTGTTCCTGCTTCATCGAAAAGGACGGTTTTCGTACCCGATGTTCCAATATCTACACCAAGAAGATACGCCATGATTCCTCCCTGTTCCCCGGCAAGCACAGACTGTACCGGATCGATTAACTTATTAATCTGACATTATTAAGTGTATCCTTTTCCCAAAAATTTTTCAAGCGCCTTTTTGTGAATTTTGAATAATTTTTAGAGTATTATTCCTATTAGCACAAACATTCTGACAATATCCCATTTTGCCTTATTACAAACAAAACGGTCTCATTCCAAGGCTTTTCAGAAAAAAAAGCGCCCGGGAACACTTTTATTCCCAGGCACATTTAAAACAGGATACTTTTTAAAACAGGATTAGTATTTTATAGCTGAGTCGTACGAGCAAATAACAAGCTGTTTAGCCGGCGCTTCGTACCAATTGGGTTGCGGGCATAGCCCGCTTTAGTTAACAGCAGAACCGGAAACAAATCATAAAAATCCGGAATGCACTTAATGAAATTCGCTTTAAGCAGCTAATTTCGGATATACACCTTTAACGTGCTCAGAAGCACGGCCATTTGACCTCGGGTAAGGGTGTCCTGAGGATGAAACCCTCCATCGGGATAGCCTTTGAAAATGCCATTCTGTCCCATGGTTACAATGGCTTTATAGGACCAGCTGTTATCCTGCTGGTTAATATCTGTAAAAATATCCGGCAGTTCTGCATTATATCCAAGTCCAAGAAGCTTATCCAGAATCACGGCCATCTGTTCTCTGGTGATCGGGCTGTCCGGTTCAAAAAGATTGTTCCCCACACCGGCAATAAGCCCGTATTTTCTAGCCGTTTCAATTTCTTTTTTTGCCCAATGGTTCAGCGTGTCGGTAAAGCTTTCGTCAGTAACTTCGGTTCCGGAAAGGCCCAGCATGCGTACCAGCATGGCCGCAGCTTCTGCGCGGGTAAGGCTTGCGTCAGGTAGATAAGCCGTGGTGGTAGCTCCCTTTACCCAACCCTCCTGATAGGCGGAGAAGATAGCATTTTTAGCCCAGTGATACTGGATATCTCCGAAGTAACAGCCATTGAGCCAAAGATTATAATAGCTCCAGGTGTTCTCGGTTTCCTGTCCAAGACTCCAGCTTCCCGTACCTTTTATATCGTACTTTTCAACCAGAGTGAGCATCTTCTTCAGGGTTTGCTCATTGGAATACCAAATGGTATAGGTCCCAGCAGAAAGGGTCGTACCCCCGATAACCGGCTTTGTATCCGATTGGCCGACCGTTATAACGGCATAGGATGTGCCGCTGGCACTGTCGGTGTAAACCTTTCCGTTATAGTTTGTTATAAGCTCCTCTGTTTTTGTATTGCTGATGCCGTAGCCTGAGGGCTTTCCTCCAGCATTGCTCCAGATTCGTCCGTAGAAAGGAAGTCCCACTACAACCTTTTCCTTGGGAACCTTGCTTACCGCATAGGCTATGCACTTTTCAACAAAGGAAAGGCTTGCCACAGGCCCTGCGGGTCCGCCTTCATAATGCTCGTCATAAGCCATAATCATAAGATAATCACTGTATTGTGCAAGCCCCGTATAATCGTAGGAGCCCTGCCAGCCGGATGAAGTACCATAAGGATTGGCTGCTACGGCCACTGAGATTTGGGTTCCAGTGGGAAGGGCCTCTTTGAGAAGCCGTATAAAGTCAACGTAAGCGCTTCTTTCAGCCGAGGTCAGATTCTCAAGATCCACCACAATACCATCCAGCTGATAGGCTCTTACCACTTCACCTATCTGATAAGCCAGGGCCACACGATTATTAAGAGCCGCAACTCCCAACGCATAATCCCAATGATTGCTTAAAAAAGGAAGCACTTCCACACCCCTTAAATGCATATCATCAATAAAGCTCTGTGACAAAGCCGAGGATAAATTCAGGCTTCCATCGGAATGCAGATTAAAATAGCTTGGTGAAATCTGATTCAAAGAGTTTTGTGTGCGATCGACATAGCTTGTGTAGGAGGAACTGCTGCCAAAATAAACAAAGGACATGTTGAATTTCTTATCTGCGGCACCGGAAAGAGTGGACCCCAGCAATACCATAGTAAGGCCCAGAGCCGCAAGAGCTTTAAGTCTTCTCTTAAACTGCAAAATAAAATACCCCCTTGCCCTTAACTTTACCGTAAAGGGGTTGGGGGTTCAACGAGAAATTCTTACCAAAGGCCTTAAGTCCGCATCCCAAGTGTCTTTCAAGTTCTGCCTTATAAAACCTCAGTTATCCTTTTGCTTGTCTTGCACGCTGCTTTATTCCGGTTCTTCCGATGGAGGATTAGACTCTTCCGGATCATCCGTCCCTTCCAGCTCCGGCGTTTCCTCAGAATCACTGTATGCCTCTGCTCCGTTAGCCCCGGCCTCCATTTCACCCACTGGCCCGGCTGTGTAGGAGCGCTTAAAGACACCGGACAGAAAGAACGCCGCAATGAGTGCCGTATACAATAAGGTGCTTTCCGTCATCCATAAACGGAAAATAAAAAGATTCATCGTCAGCAGTATGAAACCCACAAGGAGCACCCAGGCCATTATTCGTCGAAACAGGTTCATAATCGCTTCATTCCTTTCTCGTTCTGCGTTTTTCAAGCCATTCCTTTATTTTAGCCTCATAGCCGTTGGCTGAAGGCCGATAATAAATGGTTCCGCGCATTTCATCAGGCATGTATTCCTGATCGTTTACGATATTGCCCGGAAAGTTGTGAGCGTATTTGTAGCCCACACCGTAGCCCAGGCTTTCCATGCCCTTGGCCGGAGCGTTTCGAAGGTGCATGGGGGCTTCCCCCGTATTTTTAGTCTCCACATCATGAAGAGCGTCACCAAGAGCCGCATAAGCCGAATTGGACTTGGGGCTGGTAGCCACCATAACCGCGGCATGAGCAAGGAGCAGCCGTGCTTCCGGCATGCCGATCATGGCCACGCCCTGGGCCGCAGCCACTGCCAGAGTAAGGGCATTGGGATTAGCCATGCCCACATCCTCCGAAGCGCAGATAATAATGCGCCTCGCCAGAAATTCCGGGGTTTCACCCGCGTATAAAGCCTTTGCCAGATATAAAAGGGCAGCGTCAGGGTCACTTCCCCTCATGGACTTTATAAAGGCACTGATATTGTCATAATGCTGTTCAGAGTTTTTATCAAAGCGGACAGCCCTTTTTTGTATACAATCCTGAACCACCTGAGCAGTAATGGCATAATACCCGTCCTCGCTGAGGGTGGTAGTAAGAACAGCAAGCTCCAATGCGTTTAAAGCAATGCGGGCATCCCCTCCCGACATTTCCGCCAGAATATCCTCGGCATCCCTGTCCATTCGAACATTCATGCTGCCCAGCCCCCGGTCCTTGTCCTCAATCGCTTTTCGGATGATTTTGACGATATGCTCCTTCTTCAGGGGTTCAAGCATAAAAACGGTGGAGCGGGAGATAAGCGCCTTATTTACTTCAAAAAAGGGATTTTCGGTAGTTGCACCTATGAGAACCACCGTTCCATCCTCCACATGCGGCAGGAGAGCATCCTGCTGGGCTTTGTTGAACCGGTGTATTTCATCGACAAACAAAACAGCCCTGCCGCCGGGGTTTAAAAAGGTATTCTGGGCATCCTCCACCACCTGCTTTATGTCCTTAACTCCGGCTGTAACGGCATTAAGCTTAAAAAAAGCAGCTTTTGTGGTGTTGGCGATAATCCGGGCAATGGAGGTTTTACCTGTTCCGGGAGGGCCGAACAAAATAATGGAGGATATCCTGTCAGCCTTAATCATTCGGCTTAAAAGCTTTCCTTCACCTAATATATGATCCTGCCCCACATAATCCTCAAGTGTCCTGGGGGACATCCTGTAGGCCAGAGGCTCCCTTTTTCCTTCCATTTCCATCTACCCCCTTTTCCTTTTGGGATGAATGTTTAAAATTAAGTATTCTCTCCCGCGTCATCCGCAGGGTTTTTAGCCGATAGCCTTTTTCGGCGTTTCTTAGGCTTCAGCCCGTAGGCTTCCAGAATCTCCTCACGGTGAGCCTCTTCATAGGAGCTGTACATATCCGGACGCTTTACCCTGGTTCGCTCCAGCATTTGAAGCTTGCGCCATTTTCCAATATTGGCGTGATGTCCCGAAAGCAGAATATCAGGTACCTGCCTCCCTAAAAACTCCGGGGGACGGGTATATTGAGGATATTCCAAAAGTCCGCTGAAATGAGATTCGTCCGAATAGGAATCCTGTGAACTTAAAACCCCTTCCACGAGACGGCTGACACAGTCGATTAAAACCATTGCAGGCAGCTCGCCTCCAGTTAAGACATAGTCTCCAATGGAGATTTCCTCATCTACAATTTCTTCCAAAACACGCTCGTCAACGCCTTCATAATGGCCGCAAAGTATAATGAGATGCTCCTTTTCTCTAAGCCGCAAGGCGGCTTTCTGATCCAGAAGCTTTCCCTGAGGGCTCATGTAAACCGTATGGGGCTTTGCAGGACATGGTTCCGCAAGGCTGCGCCAGGCATCATAAATGGGCTGAGACGTCATCACCATTCCCGCACCGCCCCCATAGGGGTAATCGTCAACCCGGCCATGCTTATCCAGAGTAAAATCCCGGATATTTACCGTGTTGATTTCAATAATGCCCTTTTCTCTTGCCCTTCCCAGAATACTTTCGCCAAGGAGCCTGTCCATGCTGCCGGGAAAAAGGGTTAAGACATCAAACCTCATCCAAAAGCCCCTCCGGTATAATAACCTCCATACGCCCCTCTTCGAGATCCACCTTCGTTACCACGGACTTTAATGCCGGTAAAAGGATCTCATTCTTATCCTCATCGCTAACAATATATACGTCATTACTGCCCGTCTCCAAAACCTCGGTAAGCTTTCCAAGAAGCTTGTCACCCTCGTAAACGGAAAGTCCGATGAGATCACATATAAAAAACTCATCCTCTTCCAAAGGTCTGGCGAATTTTCTTTCCACCAAAAGCTCCCTGCCCTTCAGGGCTTCCGCCTTATCCATGGTATCAACGCCGGAAAGCTTCATAAGAATAAACTGCTTATGCAGGCGAGTGCTCTCTACTCTGTATTCCTTGGGATTATCCCCTTCCATGACATTGACAAACTTCAAATAATCAAAACGTCCGACGTCGGAGGTAAGCGGCAAAACCTTCAGTTCACCGCGAACGCCATGGGTATTGGCAATGGTTCCTATTGCCAGAAAATCTTTCACAACAACACCTTCTATATCCTAGCTTTTTATAAATACTTTGGAGTCAGAGCTTCATCACCAGGGACTCACTCACTTTTAGCCACCTTCGGCGGTCAACTGTAAAAAAAGCTCAGGGGCATTGTGCCCTGAGCTTTCCAGCCGGATCTGCCTGTGTAAACAGCTCTTAAAGCCCCGGCAGACCGAGGCCTTATTGCAGCCTTATTGCCGGGAGCGTTACTTAGGATTGAACGGGCTTTACAACTTCCTTGACACCCCATTTTTTAATGGTTATCTTTGTGCGCTCAATGCTGGTTTCAAGAGTAATTTCGTCATCCTTGATATTAACGATTTTACCTGCGATACCGCCAATAGTCAAAACTGTATCGCCTACAATGGCGCTGCCGATGTTTTCTCTGAGCTTCTTGTCCTTCCTGCGCTGGGGAACAATAAGGATAACGTACATAAGCCCCAGGGGAACAATGAGAAGAAGCATTTGGAGAAGAGACGCAATGGGAGATGCTGCAAGCTCGGCGCCTGTTGCACCGGCATCTGCGGAAGCAGTAAAGGCATGAATAAATGAATTAAACAGTTGCATGGGTTAACCTCCGTAGGAATCGATTTATTCTTAATTAAACATAACAATATAAACGACTGTTTGTCTGCACCAATTTCCATATGATGAGTCAGAATCTGAAACGGGCTATG
>JAFADM010000600.1 GCA_023424865.1 Bacillota bacterium
CAAAAAAGCTGTAAATTCTGCATGGACCAAAAACGTCCCCCTACAGTCATTTACAGCTTTCTGAATGCTGTTGCGCATTAACCAGGGCTATACCTATAGCCTAACTTGTTATTTCTCCTCCCCCATCTTCTTCCTCTTCTTATTCTTCATATCCAGTATAATTCCCATAATCACCGGAACCAAAAGGCTTAATCCCCCGGCGATAAACCATTCGTTGGTTCTCAAGGGCGTAGTACCGAATACAGGCTGGAAGAAGGGCAGGTAAATAACACCCAGGAGCATGATAAGTGAGATGAACACCGCTCCAACCAAATACCAGTTTGAAAAAAGCTTCATCTCAAACAGGCTTTTGACTTCCGATTTACATTCAAAAACATGAACAAGCTGGGACAACACCAGAGTTGTAAGGGCAGCGGTTCTTGCCGCTTCAATATTCTTACCGAAGCCGTTCACTAAAAGAAAGCTGGCAAGGGTGGATAGAGCTATTAATATACCCCGCACAAGAACAACATTCAATAAGCCGTGTGCAAACACATTTTCATTAGGTGACCGCGGAGGTCTGTTCATTACATCGGCTTCACCCGGCTCCATTCCCAAAGCAATGGCGGGAAGTCCATCCGTCGCAAGATTCACAATAAGAATCTGGGCAGGAAGCAAGGGGACCGGAATACCTGCCACCATAGCGATAAACATGGTTAAAACCTCACCGACATTGCAGGAAAGCAGGTAGCGAATGAATTTTCGAATATTGGAGTAAATATTCCGGCCTTCCTCCACGGCAGCTACTATACTTGAGAAATTATCATCCATTAGGATCATAGCCGCCGATTGCCGGGTAACATCGGTTCCGGATTTACCCATGGCTATGCCGATATCCGCATCCTTTACAGCTGGGGCGTCGTTGACACCGTCACCCGTCATAGCTACAATATGGCCGTTTTTACGAAAAGCCCGCACAATCCGGAGCTTATGCTTGGGAAACACACGGGAAAAGACGGTGGTGTTTTCACAAGCTGCCTCCAATTGGCTGTCGCTCATTGTATCCAATTCGGCTCCTGTCAAAATCTGATCCCCGGCTCGGAGAATGTCCAGGCTTCTGGCGATGGCGGCGGCTGTCTCCTTATGATCTCCGGTTATCATGACCGTACGGATACCTGCCTTGTGGCACCTGGCTACCGCTTCCCCGGCTTCTTTTCTGGGCGGATCGGTCATGCCTGCCAGGCCTACAAAGACAAAATCCTGTTCAAGCTTGTCGCTTTTGGCCTGCCGGGGCTCAATGACCCTGTAGGCAAAGGCCATTACACGAAGCGCCTGCCCGGTCATTTTACTGCATTCATTAAGAATATGGTTCTTATCGTCAAAGGCCATATCTCTTTCCCTGTCGGCTATCATAATGCGTTTGCACTTATTTAGTATAACCTCCGGAGCACCTTTTGCAAAAACCAGCACCTCACCGGACGGTGTGCGGCACACCACCGACATAAGCTTGCGATCCGAATCAAAGGGAATTTCCCTGATTCTGCGATATGCACTGTCGGTTTGCTCCTTATCCATACCCATATCCAGAGCGGCACGAACCAGTGCCACCTCGGTGGGATCACCCTCAATATCCAGATTTTTACTGCTACCCTCCGATGAATTGAAATCCTCAGCCTGCTTGACATTTGTATTGCCGCAAGCCAGGCCAATTTTCAAAAGAAGCTTAAGTCCGTAGGTTTTGTCCGGATGTACCTCCTTGCCTCTGCAATAGGCGGAGAGGTTCCCATGGCCGTTACGCGACAGAATGTAAGGATTTTTCCCCGCATAGGCGGCCACAACCGTCATTCGGTTTTCCGTAAGAGTGCCCGTCTTGTCCGAGCAAATAACCGTCGCGCAGCCCAGTGTTTCAACAGCCGGGAGCCGCCTTACCAAAGCCTGGCGCTGTACCATTCGCCGAACTCCGATAGCAAGCGCGATAGTCACTACAGCCGGCAACCCCTCAGGAACGGCAGCCACAGCCAGGCTTATGCCACCCAGCAGCATCTGAAGCACATTTTCCCCTCTCAAAATGCCGATTAAGGAGACAATAGCACAAATCACCAGGCAGCCGGATACCATATACTGCCCCAACTTCTCCAGCTTTTTCTGCAAGGGCGTATCCTGAACCCCGGCCGTAACTATCATATCGGCTATCTTCCCCATTTCGGTTTCCATACCGGTACGAATCACTACAGCCTTGCCTGTCCCATTTGTTATCATGCTTCCCATGAAAAGGGTTTGCCTGTTTTCAATGGTCTTGCTTCGATTATCCATGAGGGCGGACTTTCCTGCCGGAACCGACTCACCGGTAAGCATGGATTCATCTGCAAAAAGGGCATTGGCTTCCAGTAAAACCCCATCTGCAGGCACACGGTTTCCTGCTTCCAGAATGGCTAAATCCCCAGGCACCACACGATCCGCCGGGATATCCTTTATAATTCCGTCACGAACCACTCTGGCATGAGGGGCTGCCATATCATTCAGTGCTTCCATAGCCTTTTCTGTCCGCATTTCCTGGAAAAAGCCCAGGAAGCCATTAAGAAAAATAATGATCAAAATAGCGATACCTTCACTGTTTTCTCCCATAAAAAAGGAAATAATGGCAGAGGCAATTAAAATAATAATCATCAAATCGGTAAATTGAGAAAAAAGAGTTTTGAACCAATGGTTCTTTTTTTCCGCTTTTAGAACATTCTTCCCATAAATCTCCAGCTTTCTGGATGCTTCCGTTTCACTCAGCCCGTTTGCGCTTTCCCTGATTTCATCATAAACAGGCATTTGTCTTATGGCTTCCACAACACCACTCCCCCATTGTATCTTCCTTCGCTATAGACTATACGCTATCCTATGCCCCCTTTAGCACAAATAGTACAGGCCATGGAAGGAACAGGGACGTGCCGGATCTCATATCCTGATAGAAGACTTTTTAAACAAGAGGCTTCAGCATGTGGATTTTATCCATGACCATCATTTCCAGCATCGACTGCCTTTTCGCAGG